>JAQUMB010000005.1 GCA_028718325.1 Patescibacteria group bacterium | reverse complement strand
TGGCATAGCATTTGATATGGCAAAGAAATGGATAACAGGACCGTTCTTGTCCCCAGAACATTTATTTTCTCCCCGTTGGGGTATCTATACTCTTGTCTTAAGCAAATTTTTGTTGCTTGGTAAAAGTCTTTTCATTGCGAAGATGTCATCGGTTCTGGCTGCGGCTGTCTCAGTGACTTTTATTTTTTTGTGCTTATTGAAATCCACAAATAAATATTTTGTGGCTTTTATAGGTGGTTTATTATTAGCCTTATGGCCATCATTCGCAATTTATTCTAATATTTTGACTAGTGAACATTTCTTCATTATGTTCTTTTCAATTTCTCTTTTTTGTCTAACTTATGCTATTAGTAATTACAAAAGTAATCGCCGTCTGTTCTTTCTTTTTGTTTTCTTGTTTTCTATATTTATATCCTTTGCCAATTCCTTTAAAGACATTGCCATTATTTCTATTCCCGCTGCTATCATAGTCTTTGCTTATTTTGTTTCCAAGAATGTCGACAATATAAAAAATAAAATTACAAATATTATTTTAATTGGGATTATTCTAACATCGTCCATGTTTATAATCGGAATAGCCAGAAACTCACTTGTTTCATATTATGCAATGGGACCAGTTAACGAATCCTCTTTCGGTTATTTTTTAGCAACCGGCTTAAACATTGAAAACGCAGGAAGATATAACACAAATATCGGCGAACCTGCTGTCCAACAATTAAGAAATGACTTAAACAATAAAAAGTTGAGTAACGAAGCCTATAAACAATCCGACAAAAAATTAATGAGTTTCGCTATACAAGAGGTCAAAAAGGACTATAAACAATTACCTATGTTGTTTATAAAAAAATTCTATACTGTTTGGTCGAATGAAGACGAGATAAATAACCTGAATTATGATGCCTATACCCTGAGCAACTCTGTTCCCATAAATATGACTTCGGACCAACTGAAAGAGAGTCTCAAGGAATTAAACCTTTACAGCAATTCTTTTTTTCTATTAATGATGATCTTTGCAACCTTGTCCGTTGTATTCGTTGTTTGGAATAAGGCTGTAACTTTGACTCCAGATCTTTATTTCTCGACCATTTTATGCGTAGGTTTTGCAGCTGTTCTATTACTTATAGAAGTTCTGACCAGATACAGGAGCGTCCTTTATCCAGCAATTACTATTCAAGCTGTTTTTGGAATCTATTTTTCAAGTGATTATTTGAAAAGAATAATTACCTGAAGATTATGATTTTTGGTGGGCCCGGCTGGGATCGAACCAGCGACCAATTGGTTATGAGCCAACTGCTCTAACCGCTGAGCTACGGGCCCATGTTAGAATCTGCTTTATGTTTTTGCAACATATGTTGCTGTAACTTTGCAGCTCTTCCTCTTTCGAAAAAATCAGAAGCATTTTTTCGATTTATTCGTAAATACTTGCTCATTTTAGTACAAAAATGGCTTAAAATCAATTCTAACTTCATGCCTATTCGTGCTACAATTAAGTAATGGAGTTTTTAGAAAAATTTGAGGAAAATTTAAGACAATGCAACGTAAAAAGCGGACAGACAGTCGTTTTAGGAGTTTCTGGTGGCATAGATTCTGTTGTAATGCTTGATATGTTTTTAAAATCAAAACTAGACTTAACCTTAATCATTGCTCATTTAAACCACGGTGTGAGAATCGAGTCAGACAAAGATGAGAAATTAGTCCAAATCGTTGCCAAAAAACACAATCTAGAGTTTGTTAGCAAGAAAATCACACCACCCAAAGGTGGCAATCTGGAGGAAGAATTACGGATCAAACGCCGAGAGTTTCTTTTGAATACCCAGCAAGAAAATAAGGCTGATTTTATTGCTCTGGCTCACAATATGAACGATCAAGCAGAAACTTTCTTCCTAAATGTTTTACGTGGAAGTGGCCCAGCCGGCCTAGGTGCAATAAGAATGTCAGATCAAGGAATCATCCGGCCATTATTAGATTTTTCAAGAGCTGAAATAGTTGAATACGGGGAAGAGAATAATTTGACTTGGCACGAAGACAAAACAAATGCAGACATAGTCTACAGACGAAATTATTTACGCCATAAAGTTTTCCCACTTTTTGCAGATATCAATCCGAATTGGACAGAAGCGGTTAACAGGACTGCCCTAATTATGCGTAAAGTTGATGATTATCTAAAAGTTGAGGCCGAGAAAATACTCGAAAAACCAATAGATATAACAAATCTCCAGGTACTAGACAGGCCAATCCTCTTTGAAGTTTTTGGTTTGTTATTCGAGAGAACCAAGGGCGATCGCAAAGATTTGACATTACAAAACCTAGAAGATTTAGAGAAATTGATTTCTTCAACCGCTGGGACAAAAACAATTGTGCTGAATGGCAATGTGTCAGCAGTCAGACATTACAAGAGCCTTGATTTTGTGCTTAAAAAGACTTATAATAATAGTCCTCTGATATCTCTAGAAGGTCTAGAGTTAGGAGAGAATTACTTTGGCCCTTGGCTTGTCAAAGCTGAACAAGTTGCAAACCTAGGCAGCAATTCAAAATATTCTATTTTTGTCAGTGAAGAAGTTTTCAAAAAAATCAAAGTTAAAACCTGGAAAACGGGTGACAAAATCTCTCCTTTTGGCATAAATGGCAGCAAAAAGCTACAGGATCTTTTCGTAGATGCTAAAATAGATAGAGAGAAACGATATAATTGGCCAATTTTTTTTCTAGGAAAAGAATTAATCTGGATTCCAAAATTAGCCCTAAGTCGAAACTTTGTTTCAAGTGGCATTTCTGACATCAAAATAACTTCTGAGGAGAAGGTATGAAAAAAGGTAACTATAAAAATATAATATACTTGATCGTGGTAGTTTTGGTATTAGCAGTTGGCTATACCTACCTTGCAAGGCCAAAGAGTGTTGAAAATGCACCAATTAGTAAGGTGGCAGAAGAAGTAAAAGCCGGCAATGTTAAAAATATTTCGGTTAACGGGACTGATGTTACTACTACACTGAAAGATAATAAAAAAATTCAATCAACTATCAGCTCCAGCCAACAAATTACCACTACGTTAAAAGATCTCGGTGCTGATCCATCAAAGGTCACACTGGATATTAAACAGGGTTCAGACAGTTCATTTTGGATTTCGATTCTGGCCTATGTTTTGCCTACACTATTGATTGTCGGGTTGTTCTATTTTATGCTCAGACAAGCACAAGGCAGCGGCAACCAAGCAATGATGTTTGGAAAATCTCAGGCCAGATTGGCTGATGCAAACAAAAAACAAGTATCGTTTGCCGATGTAGCCGGCTCTACTGAGGCAAAACAAGAACTCTTAGAGATCGTTGAGTTCCTGAAATATCCACAAAAGTTTATTACCTTGGGAGCGAAAATTCCGAAAGGCGTTTTGCTCTTTGGCCCTCCGGGGACAGGCAAAACATTAATGGCTAGAGCGGTTGCCGGCGAAGCTGGTGTCCCATTTTTCTCTATTTCCGGTTCTGAATTTGTCGAAATGTTTGTCGGGGTTGGGGCCTCACGTGTACGTGATCTTTTCAATAAAGCTAAAAAGAATGCTCCTTGTATTATTTTTATAGATGAAATAGATGCCGTAGGCCGACAACGAGGTACCGGTATGGGAGGATCACACGATGAGCGAGAACAAACTTTAAATCAAATCTTGGTAGAAATGGATGGCTTTGAAACTGATACCAACGTTATCGTGATTGCCGCTACCAATCGTCCAGATGTTTTGGATCCTGCTCTACTTCGACCAGGCAGATTTGATCGTCGAGTTATTTTAGACATGCCAGATATCAAAGATCGAACTGAGATTCTAAAGATCCATGCCAAAAATAAACCCTTAGCTAAAGGGGCTAACCTGGAAATTATTGCAAAACAAACCCCTGGTTTCTCAGGAGCAGACTTGCAGAATATCCTAAATGAATCCGCTATATTGGCCGCTCGAGAGAATAAAAAAGAGATTTCTATGCAGGATATCGAAGCATCAGTTGAAAAGGTTTACCTCGGTCCTGAAAGAAAAGGGGCGGTAATGAATGAGCGAGAGAAAAAGATAACAGCCTACCATGAAGCAGGTCATGCTTTGATCGGTCATTTACTGCCAAATACTGACCCAATTCATAAAATATCTATCGTTTCTAGAGGTATGGCCCTAGGAGTAACTTGGTCATTGCCTATAGAAGACAAGAAGCTGATTTCCAGATCAGAGCTAAGGGATGATATTGCCATGATGCTTGGCGGACGTGCCGCAGAAAAAATCTTCTTCAACGAAATCACCACCGGAGCTTCGAACGATCTCGAAAAAGCAACTCAGATGGCTAGAGATATGGTAACCCGCTATGGCATGAGTGATAAACTTGGTAACCAGATATATGGCAGACGTGATGATCTAGTTTTTCTTGGCAAAGAGCTGGCCGAACATCATAAAGATTATTCGGAAGATATCGCATCAATTATTGATTCAGAAATTTCCCGAATCATTAATGAGGCCTACAAAACAGCTGAGAAAACAATAAATAGTAATAAGAAAAAGTTAGAAAAAGTGGCTAATGTTCTTCTGGAAAAAGAAACCATCGAATCAGAAGAGTTTAACGCCCTAATGGACAAAACAAAAGTTTAATGGGTACAGTCAAAAAGTTTTGGTACTATGTCTCAACAAAAAAATTAACGATCGCCAATGCTGCCTTTATTCTAGGATTAACTGGCTTACTTTCAAATATCCTTGGTTTATATCGAGAAAGGATTATTGCCGGACATTTTGGCGCCGGTCATATGACCGATGCCTTTTATGCATCATTCAGATTGCCCGATCTTATTTTTAATCTTTTGATTTTAGGTGCTTTATCAAGTGCCTTTATCCCAGTCTTCGTAGAAAAAATTGCCAAGGACAAGGAAGAAGAAGCAAACCTAATCGCCTATTCTTTCATGAATTTTATTTTGGTTTGTACTTTGATCTTTGGGGTTGTGGTTTTTATTCTCGCGCCCAAGCTAGTCCCTCTGTTATTACCAGGATTTTTCAATCGTCCATCCCCCGACAATTTTGAGATGTTCCAAACCACGGTCAACATGACCAGAATTATGATCCTTTCACCAATTCTATTTGCCATTTCCGGCATTATTGGTGGCATTTTGAACTCTCGGAAAAGATTCGTAGCTTATTCTATCGCCCCCCTTGTTTACAATATTGCGATTATTCTGTCTGTTCTGTATCTAACAAAATACTTTAATCCCCCTATTTATGCTGTAACTATCGGAGTTATTGCCGGTGCCCTGTTATATGTTTTAGTTCAAGTCCCATCAGTAATTGTGGCAGGTTTTCGTTGGAGACCATATATTGATTTCAAACGAGGCCAGATTGCCAGATTGGTAAAGTTGATGATCCCTCGAACATTAGCTATCGGGGCAAATCAAATCAACTTACTCGTAGATACTATAGTTGCCTCCTTTTTCGTTGGCGGGATAACTGTTCTAAATTTTGCTAATAACATTCAAACCGCTCCTATTGTGATTTTCGGCATCTCCATAGCTACTGCTATATTCCCAGTCTTGGCTGAGAATAAAACAAAAAAGGATATGACTACTTTTATGAAAAGTTTTTCCTGGAGTGCTCGGCGTATTTTATATTTTATGGTTCCATCGACCATTATTATCATCGTTCTTCGTGCCCAAATAGTTCGTTTGATCTATGGTACAGGTAACTTTAGCTGGGATAACACATACTGGACTACTAAGGCATTGCTTTTCTTTGCTATCGGCTTGGTTGCACAGGGATTAATCCCTCTGCTATTAAAAGCTTTTTATGCTATCCAAGATACTAAAACACCACTCTATATTAGTATTGTAGTCCTGGTAGTAAACGCCATCCTATCTGTTTCTTTGCCTTTTATTGCTCCCCTCCAGTTAGGTGTTGCCGGCATTGCTTTGGCTTTTTCTATCGCCGGCATATTAAACGCCATCCTACTCTTTATTTTACTTCATGAAAAAATCGGGGCATTAGACAGAGATCACAAAATTTTTGAATCTGCTTTTAGATTGGTTGTCGCTTCTATCCTCATGGGGATTCTAGCCCATTATTCATTATATTTATTTGACTATTTTGTCGATACCAATCGCGTCCTCGGTTTATTCCTACAAACTAGTGGTGCCGTCCTTTTTGGTGGGATGTTCTATGTTTTTCTAACCTGGGCCTTCAAATGCGAAGAGACTAACTTTATTTTGGAAAAACTAAAACTTAAATCTAGCGAATAAAATGGATAAAATCCGAAATTTTTGCATTGTTGCTCATATTGATCATGGCAAATCAACTTTGGCTGATCGTTTTCTCGAGATAACGGGGACTGTCGACAAAAGAGAGATGAAGGAGCAAATGCTCGATACAATGGAACTCGAACAAGAGCGAGGAATCACGATTAAACTCCAGCCTGTAAGGATGGGCTACAAGGGCTTTATTTTAAATTTGATAGATACTCCCGGTCATGTTGATTTTTCATATGAAGTTTCTAGGAGCTTGGCAGCCGTAGAAGGTGTTTTGCTCGTTGTGGATGCTTCACAAGGCATCGAGGCCCAGACTCTATCAAATGTTTATCTGGCCTTGGAACACAACTTGGAAATAATTCCAGTAGTGAACAAGGTTGACCTTCCCCATGCAGAACCAGAAAAGGTTGCTCATGAAATAATGGATTTGCTTGGAGTAAAGAAAGAAGAAATTATCTTTGCTTCGGGCAAAACAGGAGAGGGTGTCGATAAAATCCTAGATCGAGTTATCGAAAAAGTTCCTGCTCCTACCGGTGAAACAGACAAACCGTTACGAGCTCTGATCTTTGATTCTTTTTATGACCCCTATAAAGGAGTTATTACATATGTTCGAATTGTAGATGGAAGTCTGACCGTCAATCAAAAAATCCATATGATTGCAAACAAAAACAATGCAGAGACTCTAGAGATAGGCTATATGAAACCACAACTTATGTCAGAAAAACATTTGGCCTGTGGGGAAATTGGCTATATCGTAACAGGGTTGAAAAATGTTTCCGAAGCCCGAGTTGGAGACACAATTACTCTTTACGGTGAAAACATCGTGGAAGCCTTGCCGGGATATCAAAAGGTAAAGCCGTTTGTCTTCGCCGGCATCTACACTACCGAGGGGGATGATTACCCGCTCCTCCGCGAGGCTCTCGGAAAACTCGCCTTATCTGATTCTTCACTTGATTTCATTCCGGAAAATTCAAGTGCCTTGGGTTTTGGATTTCGCTGCGGTTTTCTCGGCCTACTGCACATGGAAATTATCAAAGAGAGACTGGAACGCGAATTTAATTTAGACCTAATAGTTACCATCCCTTCTGTATCTTATGAGGTTGTAAAAGCCAATAAAGAAGTGATGAGTCTACATGGTGCTAGCGAACTACCAGATTTATCACAAATTAAGGAAATTCGTGAACCTTGGACAAATACTGAAGTCGTCACTCCTAGTGATTACATTGGTCCGATCATGGAATTAATTCAAGGACATCGCGGAATCTTCAAAACAATTGATTATTTAGAGGAAAAGAGGGTCATAATCAAAGCAGAATTACCTTTATCTCAAATCATCACCGATTTCTATGACCAACTGAAAAGCATCTCCTCTGGCTATGCTTCGATGAATTACGAGCTATTAGGATATCGCGCCGGTGATTTAGTAAAACTTGATATCCTGGTAGGAGGTAATCTGGTTGATACCCTGTCTCTTTTGACTCATCGCAGTGAAGCTTCTACCGTCGGTAAAAAAATTATCGAGAAATTGAAAAAGCTAATTCCAAAACAAATGTTCAAGATCACCTTGCAAGCCGCCGTCGGAGCAAAGATTATTGCCCGCGAAGATATACCTGCCTTTCGCAAAGACGTGACGGCCAAGCTGTATGGCGGTGACGTAACACGAAAAAACAAACTTTTGAACAAACAAAAAGAAGGCAAAAAGAAAATGAAACATCTCGGCAAAGTCGACATACCTTCAAATGCTTTTATGGAACTATTGAAGAAAGACTAGCATTCGGATAAAATAAAAACAAAAGGGAGGAAAAATGGCTAAAGAAGAGAAAAAAGAAACAGCCCCAGTAGAAAATACTGTGGCAGAACCAAGTGTAAATGCTAGCACGACTGCGGTAGCGCCAAAGAAAAAAAACAACACCGTTTTGGTTGTTATTATTGTCATTATCGCAATCTTAGTTTTCTTGAGCATAGGCGGTTATTTTTTATCCGCATTTGTCTTTAAGAAAGTTGCCGGTAACTTTGTTGAAAATATAGTTGAAAAAGGAACTGGCGGGAACGTAAAGATTGATACCAAAAATGGCGGCGCTGAGGTCAAAACCAATGAAGGTTCACTAAACGTTGGCAGTGCTGTCAAATGGCCCACCGATTTACCTAGTGATGTGCCCAAATTTAGTGCTGGTAAGGTTACTATGTCTACCAAGGTAAATACTGATCCAAAAGGCTGGAGTGTCCTAGTTAGCGAAGTCAACGAAAACGATGTTACAAAATATAAGAATGACCTTCTAGCCAAAGGTTGGGTTGAAGAGAGCTCGATGAACTATGGTGCTACTTTTATCCAACTGACAAAAGGCAATTTAGAGATGACTCTTACCTATGACGGTAGTTCGAAAGGCCTAAGCATCACCGTTAGTTACAAAACAACTTAAGACCATTACTCAAATAAAATGTTTTGATGCGACCTAGAGGCGGGGCTATATGCCCCGCCTCTTTCATTGACCGAGAGCAAACATTTTGCTATAATTTCCTAGCATTACAGAAATATTCCCGGGTAGCTCAGCGGTAGAGCAGTTGGCTGTTAACCAATTGGTCGTCGGTTCGAATCCGACCCCGGGAGCCAGTTAGAACAATTATGCAAAAGTAGCACCGTGTCAAACGGTGTTTTTGCTTCAAAATAGAGCTTTTTGTCCTTTAATTCGAGGTTCTGAAGTAGGTAGTTCAATAATTGCCTTTTTTCTTGTGGTTCAGAACTTTCAAAGATTTCCCGTGCTCTTTGAGCGAGGTTTAATATGCTATTTGCGGTCAAATGATACTCTTTATCTGCTTTATGGTGTTTATTTATCTCTTCTAGAATTGTAGACTGCTTTGCGGAGTATTCTTTGAACTTTTTATTATAGAAGTCGTTAGTAATCCAATAGGTCATAAATAGGGGCTAAAAGCTCTTCTTCCTTCACGTAGAGCCTCTTTGGATGAACCTTGTGATAGTTCGTGCAACTATAGTAATTTAGCCCCTTAGAGGTCTCGGGAGTAATAGTGCAACCGCATTCGGCACACTTTATCAATCCACGGAAGATAAAGGGCTTAGAGGCGTATTTGAAGGGCTTCTTGTGCCATCCAGCACTAACTGCTTGGGCTTTATCGAATAATTGCTTTGTGATGAGTGGAGGGTATTTATGAGGATATAATTCGCCTTTGATTCTCATCATTCCATAGTAAAAGGGGTTTTTCAGAGTGTGATCAATCATACTTATAGTCATCGGTTTGGGGCTTTTTGACTTGCTCTTTAAGCCAAGCTTATTCATCTCATCCATTACTTGTCTAAGTGAATAATTCCCAGTCGCATACATTTCAAACATTTTAATAATATAGGGGCTTCGTAAGAGGTCAACTTCGATGTCTTTGGTGCCTTTTTCGTCTTCAGTATTCTGATAGCCAATTGGTGCCCATCCAGCCCATTCCTGCTTTTTAATCTTGGTTTCATTGGCTCTTTTGACATTATCGCTGATTGCATCCGAATAATACTTTGCAAGCCCCAAGTTCATCCCAAAATGGAACTTTTCAGTAGCAGAGATATTCGGAGTGATAATCAGGTTGTCAGACGTGAAGTGCAGTTCAATCTTGTCTCTCATAGCCAACTCGTATAGATATGAGACTCTTTTATCAAAGACGTTGCGAGAGAAGCGATCAACTTTATCAAAGCAAACAACAATCTTTTCTTTGCTCGACTTCAGATAATCTAAAATCTTGTCAAAATCGTCTCTTTTGGTCTTGTAAGCACTCTCATCAAAGCTATATTCTTTTTCGATCGTGAACCCTTTTTGCTTGCAATAGGTTTTTAGTCGAGTAATCTGAGCTGGTAGAGAGTTACCAGCCTCTTTTTGTTCCTCAGTGGATACTCGGGCTAAGATGATCGCTTTCATACAAGACTTTCGAACTTCTTCCAGTTCTTATTCTGCTCTATATTGCCATCGTGGTAGTCGTAGTCTTGAGCATCGTTGTAATACCATATGCCAGAGCTTTTAATGACAATGCCCCCGACGTAACCGCCACCAAGTTCCTTGAGCTTTTTAGATAGTGCCATTGCCTTATCCTTTGTCTCTTGCGATTTGGCTGTATCGCCGTCCTTTGTATCAAATATGCCTATCCTGCCATCTCTGAAACGAATTATCCAGTCTGGATAGAAAAGAGCTTCTTTCTGGTCGATAGTATCCATATACTTCAAGGCATAGTAAATTTTCCCATAGTCGCCATTCTTGAACCACCATTTAACTGAACTACTCAAACCATCAATATAGTTCTTAAAGTCCATTTCATTCTTCTTGCCCTTGTAGTCATCTTTGAGAACATAGTATTCGTTCAGGGCACATAGTTTTTGATCTTCTGCAACGTAATCCTCGGTAAAGGAATACTCGTCTTGGATAGTAAAAACTGGAGCTTCCTTCTTTTCGTGTGAAACCTTCTTTTCATCAAGGATTTGTTTTGCGATTGGTTTGAAATCGATTAAAGCCTTTGTTATGGCTGGTCTAAACTTGCTTGAAGCCCCTTTGTTTATGTCCCTCACAAACACTCGGTAGAAGTAATCGCTATCTTCACTAATAGTCTTCTTTAGCCAGATTCTGATAGCAGATTTTAACGTGCTCCAAGATCTTGCTATGTTTGTGTATTTTGCCTCTTCATTATCTTGCTCTTGCAAGAGCTGATAACAAATATAGTTAAATGTTTTTTCGACATCATTGGTAGACATCTCAATCTCGAGATCTCTGCCTTCCTTGTTAAATTCATAGTTTAAGTGGTCGAAGTCCTCAAACTCGGCATTAACAATGATTTGATTTGTCAGTTTTCCGCTAAGATCAACTTTTTTAGCCTCTAACTTTTTCTGTGCCTTGCCGAGTATATCGTCGTTGTTTATATCAAAATAGTTGTTCATCGACTCAATGAAGCTCTGCTGAAACTTGTATGATTTTGGAATATCACCGTAGTCGACTCTTGAAATATATTCAGATTGAAGCTCTATGTTCTCAATACCGTCTTTAATATTCGAGAAATGAACATATGGTTTATTGTTGTCAGATTTATCAGGCAATTCTACCTGATTTCGCTTGTAGTTTGTGTATAGATAGCCAATTCTCAATTGTTCGTTATTCTTGTAGTCTTCCTTCAATTCGGGTTCTGGCATCCTCAAAATTCTGCCAACTGTTTGAGTATAAAACTTGTCAGATCGGATCTCTCTAAACATAACGAGGACAGAAGCACGAGGGCAGTCCCAGCCTGTCCCTGCCGCTTGTTTGAAAAGCATATAGTCAACTTCGCTGTCGTTTTCCGTTATCAATTCCATATTCTCTTGTCTGCCGTCAAACCATTTGGCGATCTTTCTATCGGGTATGCCAATTTCTTTCAAGTAATCACAAACAACCGACTCTTTTGTCTCTTTATCCATTTCGATCAATCTATTGTCATCGTTTGGTAACTGTATCAACATTAGCGGATTTACGTCTTTCCCGAGCTGTTCAAGTTCCTTCTTCAGTTCTTCTCTTCTTTTAACCCCTAAATCAAGTAGCACTCTATCAAGGTCTTGCCCTTGATGACTCGTTAGATCTTCTTCAGTTTGGACAACAACTTTTTCCTTGATGAGACCTTGTGCAATTACTTTTAGGCGGTCAACCTCAACCATTGAACCCATCCTGTAAGCTTCAAGTTCATCTTCCTTGTCAGGTGTAGCAGTAATATGCAGAATAACTTTTGGGTTAATATAGTCGATAATTTCTTTTGCAAGCGTTGTGTTCTTATTTTTGTGAGCTTCATCAATAACGAGCACTATTTCACGATTATCTGCGTGCGTCCCATCAACGAAATCTTCCCAATATGCACCTTTTTCTTTTCTCATAATCTCTTCGTCGGGTCTGCGTAGCACACGTGTTTCGGCACTCTTCGAGACTACTTTTTGCCAATTGAGAAAAATGATGTCATTCTCAAAGAGTTTTTTACGATCTATGTCGTCTACAGTGATCAAGTTGTTTTCAAGATTGTTCTCAAAGTATTCGGCGAACTTATCCTTGCTTTGCATCGCAAGGTCATCGCTAAAAGTGATCCAAATAAATGCTTTGTCGTTTTGCCATTGAGGTAGATGATTCAGCCCTCGAATAAAGTTAGCTACGATAAATGTTTTACCACTTCCAGTCGGGGCTTTTAGAACGATAGGCAGTTTCTTTTCACTTTTCTTCCAAGTATCAACAAATACCCTAGACAATTTGTCGATGGCTTCTTTTTGAAATTCTAATGGGTTAAACTGTCTCATTCTACCTTTCTAAACCAGATTATAGATTTGTTTATAAATCTCAACGATTGGTTGAGGGATTGTTTTTATTCTGACATTCTTTAGATCCTCGAACTCATATATATCCTCGTCAGCTTCCCAACTGAATACATAAACAGATATTTCGGTTGCTCTTAGGTTCTGAACTTTTTGTATGAACTCATCGTATTTGTTCATCTCTTCACTAAAATATATTGCAGTATAACGATCCCTATCCCTGAAGATTTGATAGAAGTCGTTCTTTTCTTGTTCGTAAAGCGTATTTTCCGCTAACGCTAATAATTCGCCAGCATTGTATGCTAATTCTATCTTATCTTTATCGGTAGAATTTAGGATGCTGTTTTTTCCAACAAAATCAGCACGATAATACTTGAGCGAGTTTTCTGATGGCTTTTTGTCCTTATATCCTTCAATAACTTTTCTCAATCTTGGATAGCATACTTCTTCGATAATGTGATCTTCGTTATTTGTGCAAAGGATAAATTGTTTTGATTTCTCTTCATCCCTGTTTATGTCCATAACAGCGTGCCCAGTTGTTCCTGACCCAGCAAAGAAATCTAATATTACGGCTGACGGTTTCCCTTGAGTAGCTGAGTTTATGAGGTATTTAATTAACGAAACTGGTTTTGGGTAATCAAAAGGCAGTTTTTCAATATCTGAGAATAGTTCTCTGAGTTCTTCTGTAGCATCTTCATTCGTGCCTATCCCGTCATCGGGGGTTAGCAGAGACGATGGTGATTTGAACTTTTCACCTTGGTTGTGTCTTGAGACATTTATCCTAAAGGTATTACTTACTACGAAGATACTTCCACCTCTCAATTCTTCCTCAATGGTTTTTTGAGACCATCTGAACCTACCTTTTAGAGAGAAGGGGGTAATAATCTTTCCGTCTTTTATTTCAATATCGTTGAGAAGCTCCACGGTTAATTCCCCTGAACCGAAATTACCCTTAGATATTTTCCCATCTTTCATATCTCGACCCACTAATACGTCATCTTTAGGGAAGGAAGCCGTGCTGATGTTGTTTGGTCTATTTAATAAGGGCACTTGTTTTTCCGAGTATGCCTTTTGCCCATATAGGGTTATAGGTTTTACGCCACGCTTATACGCCAAGATATATTCTGTGATTTTCCTAAACTCTTTGCTTAGGTTACTGCCCTTCTTCTTTCTAACCCAAGTGAATATGCCAATAAGGTTATTTTCGTTAAAGACCTCATCGCAAAGAAGTTTAAGCTGAGCCATTTCATTATCATCAATACTTATGAAGATAACTCCGTCATCGCTCAGTAAATTCTTCGAGAGCTCAAGCCTTTTCTTCATAAAAGAGAGCCAATAGCTGTGCCTATAGGGGCTGTCTTTAGGGACATCAGTCCCGTCTGGGTATTTATCCAATATTCTCTTGTCCTTATACCTAAAGCCATCCGAACCAGTGTTATAAGGTGGATCGATATAGATAACATCAACTTTTTCTTTGTGAGTATAGTTTAAGCAAGTAAGTGCGTGATAATTGTCGCCTTCGATAAGGATATGCGTTGGTTTCTCGTTCTTTTTTTCTATAGCGAGCTTCTTGTCTTCCTTCAATATAGGTAATTTGTTCTCAACATCATCTTCAAATGCTTCTGGGACATCAACCCAGACTAAACCATACCTCTGTTTCTTTATGTTATTCTGTATTTTTGCTATCTCTTTTTCCAACAAGAGTATCTTGTTATCTTTTTCTTCAAGAACACTTCTTTGTTGGCTATTTTTAAGATAAGACTCGAAATCAGACTTTAGCACCCTAAAATCCTTACCTGTTTTGATCGCACTCAACTTGCCAGAGTTAATATGCCTATAAACGGTCATAATGTTGACCTTCAGTTTGTCGGCGATCTCTTGAGCTGTGTAGTATTCTTCGTTTTCCATACTTCCTTACTTTTATGTTACTTTACTTTTCTTTACATATCAAATGATTTTTTGATATTCTTTTCTACCTTAATAGCCTCGAAATTTCCCAATTGTTGCTTTACTTCATCAATAAATCCCCAAGCTGGATGAGCAAATATCTCATCGTCGAGAAACTCTATGTATTTTTTTATTGTTGTCCAATTACTTTTGGGCTTGTAACTATCGATGATCTTTCTAAATCCTCTCATCCCTTCGTCATCTCTGCAGAGGCAGTAAAGACCAATAATATTTATAGCTTTGATGGTCTTTACTCGGGGGTGTCTTCGAAGAATAAGTTGTAATATCTCTTGAGGATCGCTGATTTTATTGAAGAGAAATTGATTGTCGCTAAAAAACTCATACCAATATTGCTCAACAATTTTTTTACATAAGTCTTGTTTGAATACATCCTTTAGGGTGGGATTTGTAGAATATCCAAGTTTCTCTAACTGCTTATTCATTTTTGTTTTTGAACTCAGCCTTACTTCTAATCGCAATACTTCTAACTTTTTATTCTCTTTTTTTATCAAATCGAAAAGTGATAGTTGTTGCAACGTTTTATCCTTATCAATCGCTCGGCTTTTTGGTTTTGTTATATCGTTTATCTTGTCATAGATAACAAATGAATGAGAAACCGTGTAAAGTTGTATAGCGTCGCCACTATTCCCAAAGTCCTTTTTGTTGAGGTCAAATCTCTTGCTGAAATCAATTTTGCTCAATTCTCTGATCGCAAAGTTTGCTGTATATCCATTATTTAATATGATGTTTTTAGAAGGATGGAAGGACAAGACGCTCGCTTCTTCGAGGGTTTTCGTCCAAACCAAGACGCCCATCTTCTGCATCATTTTTCGTAGTATCTTCACGACTTCATCAAAATCGCTTTCAACTAACTCGTCCAAATTATTGTTATAGAGCAACTTCGGTGCAGAGAACTCGATCTTCAAGAATAAAGGTCTACCACGTTTGATAAGTGTTAGTCTTGGCATATAGTTTCTTTCCTTTTTATCTTGAGGGGATGGGTTGTTATACCATTTCTTAAAAGAAGCCGTAGTATTCAGAACTTCTTTCTCAGTCGTTCCAAATAAGCCATAATTCGAAATACTATATTGGCTGGGTTCCATTTGTAAAATTATCGTGTCTAACATTTCATTACATCTTTCAAAAATACATTGTGCTGTTACTTAAATATCTCTTTTGCCTTTCGTATTATTGCTTCCTCTATCAAAAGTCCCATTTCTCTATTGATCGGATGGTAAATATTCAGGTTTTTGTCCCCGATTTTCTTTGTCGGGTAAGTTAACCTATAACCGCTTCCGTCAATTTTCTTGTGTATCCCAATTGAAGATAGATAAAGGCTATCGTTCAGAACGATGCTACTGAAAGCGATTAATCCGTTATTCGCTTTAATTGGTATGATTTGGATCTCTGTAATTTCCATATAGTTCAGGGTTAACCCTCATATCTATTTCTAAGAGCAACTTGAAGAAACCAGTCAGGTTTTGCTTGGCTTCGAACTGGTCTTGCCCAGGAGTATTCAATTGTTCGATGGTTGCTTCGGACATAAAAAATAGACTCATTATTTAATATTTGAGTCTATTCTGAATTACCCTGTGGTCGTTGTCCTTGTAGCGATACTAGAAAGTGCTATTTCATACTATTTATTACCAAATTTCAGTTCTTTTATGTTTAATTCGTCTAAGTCTTTGCGAAAAATAGGGTTTCTAAAGAGGATTCCTTGATTCGAGACATTGATAAACACTTTTTTTAGCTCGCCACCAAAGCCGAGATTTTGGACTATACTTTTTAATGGTTTATGGACTTTGCTATTAAGGCACTTTTCCTCGATTTCCTTAATAGAGACCGGTCTATTCGGATTATTATAAAGGTAATTGAAAACAAGCTCATTTTCGGAGTTAAAATTGGGCTTTGCTAATAGGAAATTGTTTATATATATCCTACACCCTTGTTTTTGATATTTAACTCTATAAATAGCATTACCATCTTCTATTTCTTTTGATTGAATAATATTTGGAAAAGAAAAGCCATTTTTATTCAATTCGTTTTGATAATATAAATCACTAATTTCTATGATTTTATTATCTAACTTGTCTTGGTTTAATTGAAGAATTGCCGAAACAGTAAAGTCTATATCTTGTTTTGCATCAAAACCAGGAGTTGATTCACTATAAAGCAATTCTGATTTTATATCCAAAATATTCTCGTCATTCAATTGACGGATAAAACTTCTGACTATCGATGAAGATAATTGATATTCTTTCTTATATCTTTCATACCAAATCATAATAGATTCGTCAGAGTATATAACGCTATCTTCTTTTATAAGTTTTAAAAACAATAAATATTTTTCATAAGGGTTGGGTAGAGTTTTCATTACATCCTTAAATCCATACACATTTTGCAGTTATACGGTTAAAGTTATCTTTTAGTCATCATTGTGACTGATCCTATCAATTGTTTCTTCCACATTGCGAATAGGCTGAAGTATTCTATGCCAAAGGTCGGAATTAATGAACGCTTTAACATTGTCACGAGCCACCTGATTCAGTCTGTGTTTACTGCAAGGATCAATGTCTCCTAAGACCCGCTTGTATTCTTGTTCTGCATTATCAATTTGCCAAATTATTTTAATATTCGGGTATTTGGTTTCTAATTTCTGTTTTTCCACTTTCCAAACTCGAGGATAGTTATTTTTCAATACATCCAAATCAATGAAAGCCATGACCAAATCATAATCTTTACCAAGGGTAGCTCTTTGGCATTGATCTAGAATTACCTTTGGGGCTTCGCCTGAAGCATTTTCTAGGTTAGGTGTAGACCATTTTGCCGTATGGTATTTGAATTTAGGTAATTCAGTAAGCACATATAAAAATTTCTTATCCCTTTTACCTTCAGAAAACATTAAGCAAGTTAAAAGAGACTTTTTCATAGCTTAACTTCTTATCTTCGGAAAAGCTCCATAAGAACCAGCTAAATACTTAGACAAGAAGTTTTCGTCTGACCTAATTTCTTCTATTTGGTTTAAGCGAAATACGTTGCTTACACCAAGGTTGTTTCTTTCCACTAGGTATATTTGATGCATGTCTAGTTTATTCATAAACCCAAGGGAATGAGATGAAAAGATAAGCTGAGCTTTTCCATCCTTGTTTTCAGAAATAAAATAGCTAATTAGCTTATTCAACGCTTCTGGATGAAAGCCTGTTTCTATTTCATCAAGAACAACAACGCTATTAGTTTTTAATGCCTTAATAATCCTAGCCATCACAAAAAATAGGGATTGGGTGCCTTTTGATTCATAAGCAAAATCCAATTTATTTTTTTCTTCTTTAGTGGAATGGATTCCCTGAACAGTTATACTGCAGTTTTGTCCATGTTCTTTCTTTATAATTTCGAACCCCTTTAGCCCAACGTCAAAAGTACGAATAAATCGCTCCATTTCTTCTTTAATTACTGGGTCATTGTGATAGAGGTCAAGAGCCAGAAATTGTTGAGGAAGGTTGTTAATTTCTCCCTTCTCGTTTATATTCGTTTGAAACCTTGCAAAATAGTCGTAAACAATATTGATTAAATCAATGCTGTAAGAAGACCCTTTAACATAAGTGATGAAAGAGACGTCTTCCCTAATTTTGGGTAAAGATTCGGGCGAAAGGTTCTGTAAAAAATCGTTATTTTGAATTTCTATATTATCTAGTTCCCGATGGAAAATATTCAATTTCCTCGAGCCTTTCTTTATTTCCTTAACCACCATCGACTCGCTAAGGATCGTATTACCCTGAATCCGAAATTCATAAAATACAACCAAGTTATCAACCTCAAATTCAATATAAAAGTCTGACGGTCTATTATTGTTGAAGAATGCTTTATAACCACTGTTTTGAATAGTCGGTATGCTTTCGTTAATGTCTCTACAAACGAAATAGCTAAGAAAGCTGAACAGTCTCATGACATTCGTTTTTCCTGATGCGTTGGCACCAACAAAGCCAGAAACCTTTGTTATTTGATCTCCAGTTTCTGACCTAAAATAATCGTATGTTTTTTTCTTTTTCGCTAAAAAACTAATTTCTTGCTTCTTGTTAAAGGAATAAAAGTTGGTATAACTAACTTTCCTAATCATGGTTATTTGTCTCCTTGATCGAATTATAACAAATGCTCCCCTAAAATGTCAAGTAGATACAAAATATTGTATCAAATATTAAAGTAAACTAATTCCAGCAGGTAATTCACTTGGCATAAAGTTCTTTCGAAATATCTCAAAATCGTAAGCTATGGTTTCCCATTCTAACCCTCTAAACATGTCCTTAGTCTGGAGCCAGTTAGAACAAGCATTAGCCAAAAGCACCGTACCAAACGGTGTTTTTGCTTTAAATTAAGGTTTTTGCCACTTAATTTATAAAAAAGAGGCATTTAAATATTTTGGAGTTTAATAGAACAGGTTGATTAAGGCTCTTTTAGATATCCTTCCTTTATGAGAACCGAGTAAGCAACTTTAATCATCGCTGCAGCTGGAATAGCGAGCAGTGCCCCAACCATTCCGGCTGCAGCGCTACCGATCAGAATTGCGATTAGAACACTTAACGGTGAGAGACTGACTGTTTTCTTCTGAATCAAAGGAACGATAAGATTATTTTCAACCTGTTGATAAATCAGAATATAGATAAAAAAGATTATCCCAGCTGCTGGCTGTCCTAGCATAAAACAAAACAGGGTAATAAAAAACATACCTAGGGTAGCCCCGACCAGGGGGATCAAGCCAAAAATAAACATCGCGGCGGATAAAGCCAAAGCATATGGAATTTGCAAGAGCAACAATGGAATGTATGTTGCGACAGCCAATATAAAAGCAGTAATCAGTACTCCCGCAAAATATTTTGGGACAATACTTGATAAGGCATTTGATAGATCGTGAAAAGCTTTGCGATGTTTCGTCGGAATGTAGCTAGCCACCGTATCAGTAATCCGTTGAGGACTCACTAACATAAATAATGACAAAATTATAATGGTCACCAGAGAGAATAAACCATTCAAGATCCCCAAAACGATTCCGCCAACAGTTCCGCCGACACTAGCAAATATTTGTTTATAATCCGGTGACAAGCCATTTATTTGGTTAATCGCGTCTTGAATAAGTCCGTTACCTCTCGCCTGATTGAAGTATAAATTAAATTCATTGGCTATCGAGCCATACTCCTGGATAAGTGGTTTAAATATAATCAAACCAAAAAATCCAAACAACAAAACAAGCAATATTACTGTTATGAGGATAGCCGAGATACGACTTTTTTTGGGCATGGCTTTTTGGATTCGACCTACCAGAGGATTTAATAAGATAGCCACCAGGAAGGAAGCAGCGATTACGCCTAAAACACCGCGAATTTTGTATAGAAGGAGCAACCCTAGTAGGAATACGGTTACTAAAATTAAAACTTTAATGATATCTTTGGATGTTAATTTCATAAACCATTTATAGCATGAATTATCCTAATTTAAAAGAAATATCTCATGTGCCAGGAACTATTACATTAATACCTCTAAGAAGTTTTACGACATGAAATTTATTTTAAATATGCTTCTGACCTAGCTAAAGCAACATCTAAGTAGTCCAAAAAAAGCTTTAATTTTGTGCTAAAATTTATTTATGAAGCTATATTTATTAGAAAAAAGACCTCTAGTCGGCGATATCGTCTCGTTTACTTTCAAACCAGAAAACGAAATCACCTGGCAACCTGGTCAATATATGCATTACGTTATAAATCATAAAAACCCTGATAATCGCGGCATAGAACGATGGTTTACTATATCTAGCGCCCCATTTGAAAAAAATATTGTGATTACTACCCGCATCTTTGTAGAAAAAAAGAGCAGTTTCAAAACAGCCCTTTATAATCTGAATGTTGGTGAAAAGATCGAGGCTGACGGGCCAAAAGGCAAATTTACGCTAAATAATCCAAAAGTAAATAATATCTTTCTGGCCGGAGGAATTGGCATCACTCCATTCCGCTCAATGTTTGCGCAGGCAAATCATAATGATCAAAAGATAAACGGCTATCTTTTATATCTAAATAGAGACGACAACTTTGTTTTCAGAAAAGAGTTTGAGCAGGTGTTATCAAATATTGGCGTCCGATCGAATTATTCGAAAACAATAGATGACTCGTTTTTCAGCTCAGAAAAAACAAGCCCAGAAACAAATTATTATCTTTCTGGGCCAGAGCCAATGGTAGAACACTATAACAATCTATTAGTCGGGATGGGACTTCCCGATGAACAAATTTTTACAGATTTTTTCCCAGGTTATCTTTGGGAAAGCAAATAACACCTCTGATTTCATAGTAAATGCTCAAAAAATGTTTTAACGACAGCTTTCTATTTCAATGCATAAATAATTGTGTTATAACCTTTCTATGCAAATAACTACTCGAAATATCTTCAAAATTCTTGGGGCAGTAACGCTGTTTACACTATTATTGCTTTTTATTTATGCTGCGGCCATTCCTTTGTCTTGGATTGCCGCCGCATTTCTCATTGCCCTTCTACTGAATCCCCTAGTTGGTTTTTTACAGAAATTTATGCCAAAAAAAAATCGAATTGCCGCCATTTTGCTCACTATTGTCATTATTATCGCCATTCTTATCTTCGCTATCTTAGTGACATTGCAACCACTAATTCAACAATTTGGTTCTCTAACTCATGACTTTACCAAACACTTAGACAGTTTAAAAACCAATCAAAACATATCGGATTTTATTGATCAAGCAAGTAAAGTTCCTGCTCCTTATAAGGAAACTGTTTCAAATATCGGAGCTATCACCTTACACCTTACCCTCTCTCTGGCAAATGCCTTGTGGGCAGCTATCACAATTACTATGTTAGCAATATTTATGTTGATCAACCCCCAGAGAATTGTTGATACGGTCATAAGTTATG
Organism: Patescibacteria group bacterium; assembly: GCA_028718325.1. GTDB lineage: Bacteria > Patescibacteriota > CPR2 > UBA1875 > CAIMLA01 > JAQUMB01. The sequence goes on along the minus strand of JAQUMB010000005.1, from coordinate 21,121 downwards.
TTCCAAACAAACATCAGCGTTTGTTGAGCAAGCTAAGCGATGCTTTGACTAACATTGTCCCAAAATACTTTGGTGGTACTTTGATAATCGCCTTTATTGTCGCTGTTTTTACCTTCATTCCTTTAGTTCTACTGAGAGTTCCGTACCCACTCGCTCTAGCCACTAGCATGTTATTCTTCGATCTAATCCCTTTGATTGGCGCTACCCTTGGTTACGCCTTTATAATTGGGTTTTGTCTTCTAATTGGCATGCCAGAAGCTGCGATAATCTTATTGATCTATATCCTTATTTATCAGTTAGTAGAAGATAACGTAATTGTGCCCTTAATCCAGCACAAAACAGTTAGCATTTCACCACTGAGTGTTCTAATCGCAATTCTGATTGGCGCAGCCGTCTTTGGGATGTTAGGAGCCTTGCTTGCTATCCCAACTGCTGCCATGATAAAGATAACCTATGACGCTCTTAAAGAAGAGGGTTATCTAAAAACCAGCGAAGATACTTAGATTCATTTATTCACTTGATAGATAAAGGACAAATTCATTATTTAAAAACGGCCTCTTGGGGCCGTTTTCTGTTTTATATTCCTAAAATTTGTTTTTTCTTTGCGTCAAACTCTTCTTCTGTTATAATTCCTTCATTTTTTAGTTTTGCCAGATTCTCAAGCTGGCTTGTTGTTGAATCTTCTGTCTCTTGCTCCGGTGCTTGAGACTCATTATTGGCTGCCGCCATCCTTCTTGATGTCCTCCTAGATGTACGCCGCGCAACTCTTCTCATTTGTCCAAATGGTGACATGACAACCTCCTTTCTTGTTTTTCTTATCCCATATATTAATTATACCATTCGCTATAAATCAATTGACTTACTACATATAGGTGATAATAATGACATTATGAATATAGGCTCACTCTTTGTCCTAGCATATACAGTACTTACCGTCGTCGCCATTGTCTTGCTTATCTCTGATAATCGTGATTCGGAGACAACCTTGGCTTGGATATTGATAATCTTTTTTGTTCCATATTTAGGTCTTCCTCTTTATTACTTTTTTGGTAGGAATTGGTATAAATCAAGCCGAAGGCGAAAATTTCTCGTGTCAGGACAACGAGAGCTAACTAAATATTTCTCAGATTTTAGAAAAAAATATGATAAAGATAATAAGGCTTTTCTAGATAAGGAAAGTGGCTCAATAATTGAAAAAGTTTCCAAATTAAGTTCAACTTTATGCGGCGACACTTTATCTCCAGCAACAAAAGTTGATATTTTACCCAGTGGAAAAGAAAAATTCAAGTTATTGAAACAAGAATTAGCTGATGCCAAAAAATTTATTGTTCTTCAATACTTTATCTGGGAAAAAGATAAACTGACTGGTGAAATTTTTGATATTTTAGTCGAAAAGCTAAAAGAAAACATTGAAGTCTATATCATGTATGACTTCATTGGTTCGATATCTTTTTCAAAGGTTGAGCTGAGAAGGCTAAAGCAACTCGGAGCTAAGGTTACAGCTGATGTAACCAACCTAAATATGTTGAATTATCGTAATCACCGAAAAGTAGCGATTATTGATGGCCGAATTGCTTACACCGGTGGTATCAATATGGGCCAGGAATACATTGATGGCGGTAAAAGGTTCCCCACTTGGAGAGATGACGCAATCAGAGTCGAAGGACCCGTTGTTTCGGTTCTCCTGGCTTTATTTGCAATTCGGTTATTTGAACGTAAGAAAATAAATTTATTTAATAATAAATACTTTCCGCTATGCGACCTTGAAAACAAAAAAGAAATTTTTATTCAAACTATATTTTCTAGTGTTGACAGCAGCAAAGAGGCAATCGTTAATATTTATGCTTACGCAATGATAAATGCAAAAGAAAGAGTTTGGCTTCAATCGCCATATTTTGTTCCTAATCCTCATTTGAATGAATCGATGAAATCAGCAGCTCAAGGTGGTGTGGATGTCAAATTGATGATAACCGGCTGGCCAGACAAAAGGATTCCTTGGTATGCTGCTTTCTCATACTTTAATGAACTAATTGAGGCAGGGGTCAAGGTTTACCTATATGAAAAGGGTTTCTTGCATGCAAAAATGGCCACTTTCGATAAACAGTTTTTCTCCTTAGGAACGACAAACTTGGATTATCGCAGTTTCTCACTGCATGATGAACAAACTTTATTAGTTTTTAATAAAGAGTTAACCAAAAAAAATGATCTCATTTATGAAAATGATTTAAAAAATTGTCGTCAGATAACTCTGGAAGAGCTAAAGAAAATCGGCAGACTCAAAAGATTTAGAAATTCTATATGTCGTTTGTTTTCAAAAGTTATTTAGCTTTGATTAAAAAAATTATTAAGCCAATGACTATATTTTAGCTAACGCTAGGGTAAACTTTTCTTTTTAGTGATATAATATTATTATGGTTAAATTTGATAAAGAAAAAGATAATCTGCAGGCTGGGATAATCGCTGCCGGAGGTGCTGTTATAACCCTGCTTGTTATAGGAACTGTTTTTTATCATTATTTAGAAAAATGGAGCTGGATTAGTTCTTTGTATTTTACGGTAGTAACTATGGCAACCGTAGGTTATGGAGATCTCCATCCCACGACTGATATAAGTAGGTTGTTCACAATTTTCTTTATACTTTTCGGAGTAACAATCGCTGTTGCTTCCATTACATTCATTGGCGGCCAATATCTTGCTCGCCGAGAAGCCAAAATTAAACATAGGAGAGATGCTAGAGAAAAACTAAGACACGAATAGGGGGTTATAATGGACAGAAAAAAATTATCGGTATTGATCCTTCTTGCTTCAGCCCAGTTTATTTTGACCTTAGATTCTACCTTTATGAATGTCTCTATCTCGACATTGGTAAAAGATCTCCATACTTCTGTCACCGCTATCCAGGGGGCTATCGCTTTCTATTCACTTGTCATGGCCTCATTAATGATCGCCGGCGCAAAAATTGGTGATATTATTGGCCGCAAAAAGGCCTTTTTGATTGGATTGATTATTTATGGAATAGGTTCATTCATAACGAGTCTTAGTTGGAATATTTATACACTAGCTTTCGGCTGGTCATTTCTCGAGGGGGTCGGGGCTGCCTTAGTTATGCCTGCTTTGTTTTCAATGGTCGTCGCTAACTTTAGTGAGGGCAAGGAGAGAGTGAAAGCTTATGGGATCATCGCCGCTATGGCTGCTGCCGGGGCAGCTCTTGGTCCAATTATCGGTGGCTTCCTAACCGCATTTGTTTCGTGGCGTGTTGGCTTTTTGGCAGAAGTCTTTGTAGCTGCCTTTATACTTATCAATCATAAAAAGATCAAAGATGCCATCATAACAATGGTCAACAAAAAATTTGATTATGTTGGACTCCTCCTTTCTGGCTTAGGTATGTTCACGATTGTATTCGGAATATTGCTAGCAAACACCTACGGTATCATCCAAGCCAGAAAGGCATACGAGTTTGCTGGCAAAACCTTGATAGAACCAGGGCAAGTTTCTCCGACTGTCTGGTACATACTGATCGGCATTGGAATCTTGTTTTTATTCATTATCTGGGAAATGTTCAGGGTTAGAAAAGCTAAAGCAACTTTATTAAACCCTGTGATTTTCAAAAATACGATCGTAACGTTCGGCATTGTTACGACTCTCTCGATTCAATTCGTTATGGCAGGAACTATTTTTGCTATTTCGATAGTTTCTCAAATAATTCTTGAGTATGACGCATTCAAGGCAGGTTTAGTTCTCTTGCCTTTGTCTATAGCGGTTCTCATCATCGCTTTCTTAGTCGGGCGGATAGCAGCGAACCATCAACCTAAACATATTGTTCAATTCGGCATGCTCCTTATCTTACTTGGTGCTGCCATGATTGGCATATTACTGTATCGACATCCAAGTAGTCTTGTATTCTTACCAGGACTGGCGTTTATCGGAGCAGGTGTTGGAATGGCTGCATCTATGCTTAACAATTTGATTGTGTCTTCTGTTACTGCGGAAAAAACCAGTGAGGCTTCTGGGCTAAACAGTACTTTCTTAAATCTTGGAGCATCCTTAGGCACAGCCATAGCCGGGTCTCTGATTATTTCCATATTTATCGGCTCTAGTGTTAATTTAATAAACAACAACGCTGTTTTTTCTGATTCTCAAAAAACTCAATTGACTCAAGCCGTAGAAACAAAAGGACAAACATTAAGTAACACTGAGCTTGACCAGTATTTAACGAATGTCCCAATCAATATTAAAAATGAGATATTAACGATTAATACTCAGGCAGAAAACAATGCTACTTCTGCCGCAATATTTTCGTTAGCTGTTTTGGGGACCATTGGCCTGATATCCTCATCTCTCTTACCAAAGAAAAGCATAAGTTAAAAAATTTAAAAGAAAGGAGGAGCTATGTGTTGTGGATTGGCAATATTGGCATTTTTGGGGCCGAGGGCAGCGATTATCTTTTGGTGGCTATTTAGACCACTTTATTTTAGTACAAATTTCTCTACAATTCTCTGGCCAATACTCGGGATCATTTTTGTGCCATGGTTAACTTTGATGTATCTTATCGTCGCACCAGGTGGTATCAATGGGCTCGATTGGCTATGGCTTGGCTTGGGTTTGTTCCTAGATATATCATCCTATAGCGGATCATTTTACGGCAACAAAAACAAATTACATGGCTAAATGTCTAAATCGTATTTGAAGGGAGGTGATAAAAATGAAACAAATAACCCTGAAACATGTAGATGAAGTGACCTTTGCGAACTTTGTGGCAGTATTTTCATTTATCGTTACATTGGTCGCTGTAGTTGTGATGGTAGTCTTAGCTTGGCTTAAGTTTATACAGGTCAATGTTTGGTTCCCAGATGCTACATTTACTTGGAGTTATGCGCTTTGGACTATTGTAATCAGCCCATTTGTTGCTTTAGTAACAGGTTGGGTTTGGGGTGCTGTAGCTGCTTGGTTTTATAACGTTGCACTAGGCAAGACAAACGGGATCAAACTTGAAATTGACGAAAAATAATTTGATTCTGTATTTTTAAAACCCCTTTTTATAGGGGTTTTATTTTGCTGATTCAATTTTTGGAGAAGTCTTTGTTTTTATTATCGACGTAAATAAGTATTTTATTTGATCAATAAAATTAGGGCTTGTCGTCAAATATATAACAATGCCCAGGAGAATAAATAATATTCCCATTGGACCCGGGATACTCACATAGTAGATTTCGATTTTCAATATCATATTATTGTACAGAGCGGCAACTGTCGACTGGTTATCTATATAGATGAAAGAGTTCAATATGATTGGTCCAAGATAAGAAAGTAATGTTATCAAAATACCCGAGATCCCTAAAACCCAGCCAAGAGCTTGGAAGGCCTTTCTTAGTCTATTGCGATTGACGGCAAAAGTGCTAGTTATTAAAACAATCAAGATTATGACTAAAACCATTATTATATTACTAAGTTTGTTTATATACGCTCTCGTTTTCACTAAATACCCAACAAAACTATTCGGATTTTTTTCAAGATCGGCGATCGTTATTTGTGACGGTATAGAATCTACAGATTCTGTAGCAAGGTTATTTAAACCAGGAGGCAGCTGCCAACCAGATATACTCTGAGTTATTTGTGACTTATAATTTGCCATATCGATGACAACTTTGTCATTGGTTATCCCAGCGTTTCCCTCTTTGTTTATAGCAGTTATCAACCTCTCGATCGGCTTTTTACTAATGTTTTGGACTAGCTTAGGGGTAACAAAGTAGTCTAAAGCCTTGGCTATAATTGCCTCTCCAACCACACTATTCTGTATTTTTTCAGGTAATCGATGTTCTATTTCAGATTTGATTATTTCTGCTGTGTAGTAATATGTTTTTGCCTCAACCAAGAGGGTATCCACTTTTGCCGCGCTTGTAACAAAACCATGTAGAACAAGAGCGTAAGACAAAAGAAGTATTACCACGATTTGACAAACTATTAATGTTTTAGTAGTCGCCTTCATGTCATTATTATAACACTTATCCGTATGTCACCTCCTAGGTTTTATGGCGTAATTAAAGTAATAATAGTATAATAAAGTTAGTTGACAAGCTCGTGTATGGTTGTATAATCAGTTTCCAACTCTTTTATGGAAGGAGGTGAGAAAAATGAACAAAACTGACAAAGAGCTTATGAAGCAATATTGGTGGATGATGGTTTTGAGAGGAATTGCTGCAATCTTATTTGGACTTGCCGCTCTTCTCTGGCCGGGTCTTACCTTGTTATCCTTGATCTATCTTTTCGTTATTTTCTTGATCGTCAGCGGAGTTGTAGATATTATTGTCGGAATCTTTAGTGTCGGCAAACACACTCGTTGGTTCCTAACTGTCCTTATGGGTATTTTGGAACTTGGATTTGGTGTCTACCTAATCCGCCATACGGGGGTAACGATCGCGACCTTTATCTTATTGACCGGATTCATCCTAATTTTCAGAGGCATCTTGGAAGTTGTAGGGGCTTTCGTTGAGGGAGTCACCGCAACCGAAAAAACACTAGCAATGATTGCTGGTGTAGTGACTGTTTTGGCTGGTGTCATTATATTATTCCAACCAACAACCACTATTGCTTTCGTCTGGGTTCTTGGCTTATTTGCCCTAATAAGTGGCCCTGTCACTATCGCAATTGCTTTGGATGTCAAAGCCGCAGCAGAAAAAGCTTAGAATTTGCGCCGATTCAATTAAAAAATGGAAGGAAATCCTTCCATTTTTTAATATCCAAAGTTGGCGATTTGACTTAAAGTTTCTGTCAAGCTAAACTGAATGAGTTAAAGGAGATAAAGATGGCTAAAGAAGCACTTAACCCGGTGCCTGAGCATGAATCAACCTGGGTTGCACCAACAGAAGCAGAGACCGAAGAAGCTCTGAAAGATTTATCTAAGACTGGTCCAACAAGGATCACCAATATTTCTGACATTGACAAGCTGCCTGAGGCAGATGTCCAAATCGGGACTGAAGCTGATGCAGATGAGGCTATTACTATTGCCAAACCGAAAGCTGAGAGAGCTGAATCAGACAACGTTGTTGATGTTGAAGAAGCAAGACGAAGGTTAAGAGATCTCTCCTAATAATAAATTTGTTAGACTTTAATCAATGTATGAAGTTAATGGGGCTATTGTCAGGGCAACATGTAGTTGCCTTGGCGTCAGCCCCAGATTAACGGGAATTTATTCGGCCGCAAATGCTTGTTTTGGGAAAAAGATTTTATCTCTTTTTTTCGCCTCTTTAGCCCTTTCTACCTCTTCTGCCAACCATTTTCTTTCCCTTAGGATTAGCGATAGTTCATCTTCGTCTATCTCACTAAACCTATGCTTATTGTACAAGCAGAGCATGGCCGAAACCGGGTCACAAGTGTCACACTTTAGTTCATCATCAGGAGTCCACCGGCAATGTTCGTCATATTCTCGGTGGAACCTTTGCTGACATGAGTGATGACACCAAACCCTGACGGCATCGAAACGTTTGTAGTTGCACTTTGGAAAGTTGACATGGTGCTCGCTTGTTCTTCTCGAGCCAACAGCTTTTGGCTCAAGCGGCTGATAGCAGAAGTAACAAAGAGTGTTCTCGTCAGCAGTCTTTTTAATCACCTCCCAAGCTGTTTACGACAAGGTGCTTTAATTCTACAAACAAAATAACACAGCTATTTTGCTGTGTAAAGAAAGCTTGTATTATTAGTTTTCGTAAACAAAAGAGAATGAGAAAGGCCCACATAAATGTGAGCCTGGCTCTTTGACAGATTCTTGATAATGATTCAAGTGATGCGTAACTGACAACGCGGGCAAATCGCCGGTTCTGATTTTCCTTCTCTGCTTTTTTTGATCGCCACCCCGAGGCAACAATCAGGACAGTACACGACTTTAGCTGTTGGAGCTGATGGACCATCTCCGGTCCAAGCCAACAGCTCTACCTCCTTGCCTTGCGACATCTAATTGCCTCCGTTCGGCTTGTCGTCAATGCAGAGGAATTCCCCACATACACACTGGTAACCTTCATGGTCGTGACGATTGGCCGCTCCATTCACGGGACAGAAATGTCCGCAGTAGTGTTCAACCCAGCGTTCGTGCCCCTGATAGTGGACATCGCCCGAAGAGAGATGAGTGATTTTTCCTTGAGGTACTTCATCGATATTAACCACGTTTGGTTGATGAAGAGAGAAAATTCTCTCATCACTCATGGCAAAGCACCTCCTAACGAATCATCAAAGAGCATGATTATTACTTCACAATTATATTCTAGCACCTGGACGCAACTAATTAATAGTTTAATTGCTTAGTGTGGGTATTTATCAGGAGAATCATACTTTGAAGTAAATGATATTGAGGCGGAAAGAGCCCCCTTGCCATCATAAATGAAGCGATAAAAAGTAGCCGTAAATGAACCCCTACCTCTCGCTCCTGCATCATAGACCGCTGGGCTTACATTCTCGACTACATCTACCGCCCCCGTAGCCGATTTGTCACCAGCAAACTTGACAGTTCTCGCCGGTTTGGTTCCATAAAAATCAAAAAATAATTTTGTACCCTCAACTCTTGTCTGAATCATGATATAGCTTCCTGTATCATTCGTAAAGACTAGGTCTGGTTTTGGTAGATAAATCGTTGCATCTACTCCATATGGCTTGTAGTAAGAAACCGGATATGCATGCATCGTTCGCTCCAAGATAGGTAACCCTGCATTCAAGGCTGCCCTAAAGGCAGTTGAGGAAACTTGACATAATCCTCCACCATACTGAGGCACAGTTTTATTCTGCAAGATAACCAGTTCTGGTAAATATCCTGTGTATGCCTCTACGGGACCGAGAGCTTTGTTAAAGGAAAAGTCTTCGCCAGGCTTGATTAAAACACCATTAAATTTCGATGCGCCAGTTTTTACATTGTGAATTCGATTATTTGGTGAACCAGCAAAATTTGACCAACCTGTCGAAACCAACTCCTTCAAACCCAAGGTCGCCAGGTTGTCTTCTCGAACTTCAGCTGGCGTCGTCGCAATCTTTAACGCTATATTTCTATCATCGGCGTTTATTCCCTGAATATTGCTAACAACATCTAACTCATCTAATGCATAGCCTGTTACAGCTTGTTTTGTCACCACAATTTGCCCATTTTGCACCGATAATTTGGCGTTTTCTGGGTTTTGATTGATCTTTCCAGCTATTTCTTTTACATATGTGGTGATCTTGTACGGATCGAGATAATTATAATTAATTGTGTCCTCCGAAGGTAGTAATGTTTCAGCCAGTATCACCGTATTAGGTGATACTGGTGTAATTTTCAACCATGACCGAAGCTGAGCCGTAGAAATTTCAAAGTTACCTCTTTCTGAACTCAATGTAACGGGTTCCGATGTTAGATTCTGCACTTGACCTAACAAGCTCTCTGCTTCTTTACTAGTCAAGGAAACTTCAAGGGGCGTCGTAACATAGTTGGTGCTCATCCCAAATAGGCTCAGGGTGTCCACAACTGCTTCTCGGCTTTCTGGGAGAAGAAGCCTTCGCCCCCTTTTTTCTAGGAATACTTTAGGCGATCCATCGATCGAGATTCGAGCATTTTCTGGTGCAATAGATAATTCGTCATATTTGTTTCCTAACAGTTTCGATAAATTCTCATCATTGGCAGTAATCATCACTCCATTTTTTACTCCCCAGAGAACATCTAGCTTCAAATATCCTTGTTGCTGAATCTTCAAAGCCTCAGAGATACTTTCTTTCGTATCAACATTTGAGATCAAATTCTCAACAGGATATTTTTGTCCAGAGACTATAATATTGTCTTGCCTATATTTGTTCCAAGCATTTATAAGCGCTGATTCAGCCTCGTTCCTCGACATCAAAGACACATTAACTCCAGCAATTGTAGAGTTTAGGCCAAAACGGTCTTCAAAAAAAATTGCCGAAATTGCTAAAAGTAAAAAATAGACACAGAAAACTGCGCCGATTGTTAAATAAACTTTTAAATAATTATTCTTATTCGCTTGTCTCTGATTCTTCTTCATCTTTCAAAAGTTCGTTCAAGAGATCTTTGGCCCGTTGCTCCCGATCTTTATCGGCCTCATGATCAGCCAAAATCTGAAAAACTATTACTTCTCCTTCATGAAAACTTTTTGGTAACTTATCTTTGGGCCACAAAATCTTTAATCCATCAACCATAAGAACTGCCAAATTGTTTTCGAAGCGATCTATAACCGCTCTTACTTCTTTCATTTAAGCTCCTTGTTTATATTTTAGCTGAAATTGAAAATTTTGTCTGTATGATTCAGTGGATAGTTTAATAGTAAAATAGTCAACAGTCAAACAGTTAAAAGCAACCCCTTATTCTTCGAGGAAACGAGAAGCTTGTAGTCCTCACATCGTTCGAACCATAGATTGAATTATTGATTAGATATTAGTAGTTTATAATACCGTCACTCTTGTGTTTGCTTTTTGTCAGCTTTAAAAAGCCCAAGGATCCAAGCTCCTAGGATTAAAAAGGCGGCTGCAGAGACAAGGATAACAACAGCATATTTTTTTGCTATGCCTAGAGAAAGTATTGAAGCTCCGGCCAAAACCAGACTGACGGCATAAATAATCAAAGCTGTTTGACGATGAGAAAACCCTAGGTTAACAATCCTATGATGCAGATGTGCTGCATCTGGCTGGAAGGGGCTCTTCCCTGAAATCAGTCGTCTGATAATAGCAAACAGGGTATCAAAGATTGGCACAGCCAAAATAACGATCGGGAGTAACATAGAAAAGGCGGCGGCAATTTTGACCATTCCCATGATTGAAACGACCGCTAGACTGAATCCAAGAAAGTTCGACCCAGAATCTCCCATAAAAATCTTCCTTTTGGTTGAAAAATTATAAGGCAAAAAGGCAAAGGCAGCGGCTCCAAGAGTAAAAGCAAGCACGGCTGCATCGTATCGACCGGTCATGAGAGCTACCACGCCTAGTGTCCAGGCAGCGATTCCGGATACTCCCGCAGCTAAACCGTCTAAGCCATCGATAAAGTTAATGGCATTGGTAATTCCAATTATCCAGAAAAAAGTGAACGGCAAGGAGAGAAAGCCAAGATTATAAGTCGTTCCATGATTAGTGACTAGATTGGTAATAAACTCGATACGAACTCCTGAATAAATAACGATCAATGCTGCCAATATCTGTCCGAAAAATTTAGTCGCCGGCGGAAAATCAAAAATATCATCGAGAAGGCCAAAACAAGTCAGGATAGTTGCTCCAATCAAGAAGCCAAGAATTTCTGGTGTTGGTCGGTTAAAAAAGAGAACAGCAAAGAGAAACGCGAAAAAAATCGCGACTCCACCGCTGGAAGCGACCGGTACTGTATGAACTTTTCGTTTGCCCGGTTGATCGATTGCACCGTAGCGAACAGATAATTTCCTAATTGTAGGAGTGATGGCTATAACTGTCAGTGCCGCCAGAAGCGGTAGGATTATTAGCTTAGCTGTAATCATTTGTGGTTAAATAATAGCACTTTTTGTTTTTTTTTCAACTTCTGGTTTAATTTTGCTCAAACATCTTGTGACAATTTCTCAATTTCTACTGACATTTCATTAGCTATCTTGGTCCAATCATGTTCTTTGGCAAGCTCTTTTCTTTTTCTCCGTATCATAGAGTCTTCCTTTTGCAAGGTGGCATCTTTTATGAATTTCACAAATTCCGATTTATCTTTTGCCACCTTGACTATCTCGTTCATACTTTCTATTTGCCCAAACTGCGTGGTAACTATTGGATAACCAAAGTAGGCATATTGATAAATCTTTACCGAGTCTACGGTTTTCAACCAAGGATATTCTACTTCTGAGACAAAGGGGATAATACCTATGTCAAAGCTGGCAAAATAATTTTGAATCTCTTGCCAAGGCTTGGATCCTAAATAGTGAAAATTCTTTAGGCTTTCCATTTTTTTCAGTGCTGCTTGGCGGTCAGTAGGACCTACCACCACAAAATGGACTTCTGGGAGTTCCAAAGCACAGGCTTCAATAATATCTAGGTTTACTCTCTCATAAACACCGCCTACGAATCCCACTATTTGGCCCTCATACTTGTCCTTAAGTATTGGCTTTGCTTCGGAAAATTTTTCTAGATCTACCCCGTTCCCAAAAACTTTATATCTTTTATTTTTTAAGATTTTCCCAGAAAGGTTTGGTGAGCTTATAAATGTTTCGTCTGCAATATTAAGTAAGGTGCTTTCATAACTTTTCAGATTTTCAAACCACCTTTTGTTTGTAGCAAAAGCTAGATGATTATCGCTCATGTCATATATGATCTTCCCTTTTTTTGGTTTCACTGATTGGGCAACATTGGTCCACAAAGGACTAGAAAGCATCAACAATGCAGCCTTATTATCAGGTATGTGCTCTAAAATCTGCCGCCTTAACAACCAGTCGTTCAGTTTAAAGACAGCTAAAGACAACCCTTTGAAATACGGCAAAGCAAAAACAGTTAACACTTCTATCTTCCCCTCTTGACGGAAAGTAGGCCTGAAAGACAGTTTATGACATCTTTCAATAAAACACACCTCATACCCAAGACGAGAAAAAGCCAGTGCTAACATGTGTTCTCGATGCAATAAGTCGCTCTTCCACTTAAAGATAGAGAATATATAAATTTTTGGTTTCATTTTGTCGCCCCTAGATATACTTTTTCCGTTTCATTAAGCCATTTTTTGATTGAGTATTTTTTCTTGGCTTCTATTTGCCCTTCGTTAGCCAATTTTTTTGCTAATTCTTTGTTCTCAACCAGAGTTTTTATCGCGACAGCAATAGATTCTGGCTCTGTATCACCAGTAATTAAACCCGTCTTTCCATCATTTACTAACTCCGGCAGACTCCCAACCGGCGTAACTATCGTTGGCCTCCCAGCAAGCATTGCTTCTATGACCGTCAGGCCAAATCCCTCCATCAATGATGATTGTACATAAATATTAAGGTTCGCGAGAACTGATCCGATATTTCGCGTGTAGCCAGGTAGAACAACTTTGTCTGATAAATCCAGCCTTTCGATTAGTTCTTCTAACGATTTCCTTTCTTCCCCATCACCGTATATTACCAGATTGACCGGCAATTCCCTCAAATAGGTAAAGGCTTCTATCAGATTGTGATAACCTTTCGTATAATGAAACCGCCCGATAGACCCAACAGTAGTTAAGCCTTTAACTGTCGACATGTGGCTGCTGGATGTTGACTTAATGGCTTCTTCGTCTATCCCGTTGTAAATTGCCGTGACCTTGGAAGCAGAAATTCCACTTCTGACCAGTTCATCTTTTAGGTACTTCGAAACAGTGATGAAATGACTCGTATTCCTTCGAAATAATCTATCAGATAGGCGGTATGCCAAACGAATTGCTCCATCCGGATAGTCATATTCCAAGTTGCTGTGAATAGTCGTTAACTGTGGTATCTTTGCTTTCTTGGCAGCAAGTCTGGCATAAAAGTTAGCTACCACACCTTGTGAGACGATCAAGTTTGCCTTTTCTGCCTTAGTCAGTTCCGCTATCTCTGAGATAGTCTTAAATCTTATCCTTTTTCCTGACAAACTTTTGACTTTATACTTTTGACTTTCTAGCTTATTTGTCAGCTCCCACTCGCCCATGCTAACCAAAACAAGTTCTAGCTTGTCATGATCATAATATTTAAAAAGATTCTCTAGGTAGGTTTCTATACCACCCCAGATTTTCGCTCCGCTATAGATAATTAATACTTTCTTTTTCGTCATAAATAGTTTTATTCCTTAAATTACTAATCAATTTCCAAATTACCCAATTTTGTAAGGCGACTGTTTTCTTCGGTCTTATTGATTATCGCATTAAAAATTCTTAATTAGTCATTTTCTGACAGAGACATCCCTAATATTATTGCCATAGGCACTGCAATCGCCCCAAATTCTAACACATTGGCGAATAATCCACCAGTTAGGAAGCAGACAAAAACGGCAAGTCCTGTGAGCACTAAAATGTCTTTATTCCTTCTATAAGTCTGTATCAATGAAGTAATGACAGAAATTATGAAGCCACAAAATGATAAAAAGCCTATGATTCCGCCTTGAACCAGAATTTCCAGGTACTGATTGTCTGTGAAATACAAAGCTGTGTAGCCATTTTGTATTCCTTGTAAATAAATAGGGCTTGCATAATTTGCCGCCAATTTGCCGCCATAAGACCCCGGACCAGCTCCGATAAATGGATATCTCTTGAAAATATATAAACCGTTTATCAAAGCCCAAATTCGACCATCAAGGCTAGAATCCATAAGATAATTACCTGATAAACTGATTTCGATACGGTTTCTTACTTGTGGGATTATTAATCCCAGCAAAATTAATGGGGAGAAAATCAAATATTTATAGTTGTAGATAACAATTCCAATAGCCAAAGCCATGACGAGGCCAAGCCAGGCTGATCGAGAAAAAGTAAAACCGGTTGCTAACACACTTAGGCCCGATGGGATTAAATAATAATATTTCTTTGACTTTAAGAAGGAGCCAAAGCTAAGAATACTTATCATTGCCATCAATATTCCTAAGACATTTGGACTGCCAAAAAAGGCAAAAACTCTCGTTAACTGTAATTCGCCAGGCGATAACCAAAGATGCGAGGTCTGAGTATTCGATAAAAATTGATAAATAGAAATAACAGATATCGGTAGACTTAATACGAGAATCCCGTCTATTACTTTCTTTTTTGACTCCAAACTTTGAGCAGCAAAGAGGACTAAGCCAAATTGCAGGAAAAGTAGGAATCCTTTGAAAACCATCGTTGGGTCAAGGCCTCGTATCAAGGCAAAAATCCCTGAGATACCTATGAATAGATAGAATATCAACAAATAGAGCTGGGGTTTACCAAAAAACATTTTTTTCTTATCAGCAAAAAGCAACGCCAATATTAGACAGGTTATTCCCAACCAATCACTCGGGAAACTAGCCCAATATCTAGTTATTAGTCCCTCATACCAAAAAATAATAATTGAAACAAAGATTAATACTTCTGTAGCATATGGAATATAGAATCTCTGGAAAATCCGCCCGATACTAGTCTTTGAGATTTCCCATTTTTGTCGGTTAAGAAACAGGAATCTCCAAACTTTGTAAAAATAGGAGTCATATAAACTATTTCTCATATTTGATATCTTTGATTATGCCCTGAGTAAAATAGGTGCCGTGTATCTCCGCTTTTTGGCCTATGGCCACCCGCGTGCCGTTGAAAATATATTTATTACTATCGATTTGACCGTTTGCAAGTAACGTTATGGCCAATTCTTTATTGTCGGATGATTTTGCAACGCTCATCACCTTGACCGGCTTATTTACGCTATTGAAAAACACTGATGTTGCCCCAACCGCCTCTGGGAAAAGAGTATCGACGTTATTTGTTGTAGTGAATGTCAAGATGGTTGGCTGCCCTTGTATTACATTTTTGTGATAAACAGCCCAAAAGCCAAATGAAATTATCATGATTATTAGAGCTAGAGCAATTAAATCGATAATATTTAATTTTATTTTTTTATAATCCATAGCGTTTATCTTTCTATTATCCCAAAACTTTACACTTTAAAACTTTTTACTTTAAACTTCATTGTTAATCTTCGATTTAACAATGGCATACATAAAGACTGGCACGGCGTTCCAAATTCTCCTAGCCCTGCCCCCCGAATGAGTTTTATTTTTATTCATAAAGAGTCGCCAGAGCCATTCAAGCCCAATTTTTTGCATCCATCTTGGAGCACGTTTGAAGGTTCCGGCGATGAAGTCGAATGATCCGCCTTCGCCGACAGCGACTCGGACTGATGGAAGTTTCTCGATATTGTCCTTGATCCAATATTCTTGCTTCGGTGAACCAAGCGCCACCACAAGTAGTTTTGCTCCGGATCGATTGATCTCATCTATAACTGCTTTATCAGAGAAATTATAGCCTTCGTGATGGCCAACGATTCTTAGCTTCGGATATTTTTCTTGAAGATTATCAATCGCGGTTACTAATACCTTCTCTTCTGCCCCCAGAATATAAACAGGGCTATCTGTTTCGATGGCGGACTCTAGCATCAAGTATAAACAATCAACCCCTGGAATTCGCTCAGGTATGGGATTCCTGACATATTTTGGGTAAAAAACCAAACTAAGTGAAGTGTACAACCACTGCCAATTCACCTGAACTGTTCTTAAAATTTTATTACTTACAACGGGTCGGCTCAAAAATTTGGCTGCCCACAATACTCCGATTCCGTCAGCAATACTATAATCAAACTGGTCTAAAGTCGCCGCAAAATTCTTATCTTCCCTAGCTCTCAGTAAAAACTCTGTGTTCACTTTTGCGTATAGACAACCTTTCTGCCCGTTGAAGCTCGCCTTCAGTTCTTGTTTTAGCGAATCTTCGGTAAAATCATTTACTATTGAATCTAATATTTTGACTTTTTTCATAGCGAAACCTTGCCAACTTTTTTCAAAAAACACAATTGGTAATAACTGAGGTTTCTTGATAGGTCAAAAGTTTTTATTAACATTTTCATCTTTTTACTGACAGGGTATTCCCTAATTTTATCTCTATACTCTTTCGCCTCATTCAGGTTTCTATCTAAAACCATAGAGATAAATATTCTCATCAAATTTTTGCCATGACCGACTCTGATTTCTTCTGTTTCGTCTTTCAGTTTTTGGAAAATCTTTTCAGTCTCTATGTATTGTTTTGTTTTATTGGCTGAAAGTGATGAGGCGCTCTGTCTCCAGGCACATAGTGGCTCTTTGATAGTCAAGATACCATATTTTTCACTGATGCGAAGCCACAAATCGTAGTCATCTACCCCGATCAAAGTCTCATCGAGATAGCCCACCTCATCCAAAACTTTTTTTGGCACCAAAGCTGAACAAGCAGTAATCACGTCGCCTTTTAGTAATAAATCGTGGGCTGATTTGCTATCCATAAAGCCTTCGAAGGGTTTGATATTATGATCGATAATTTTTCCCGACTCATCAATCAGGTCAGCAGAAGAAATAATAATTCCTACCTTGTCTTTTTTTTCACATTCCTTATAGGCATTAATCTGCTTTTCTATTTTTTCTGGATAATATAGATCGTCTTGGTCACAAAAACCAATAAAGTCGCCTTTTGCTTCTGCTATCCCAGTATTCCTTGGGGCAGCTGGTCCTCCTGTATTTTCATGGCTGTACAATTTGATACGCTTATCACTGTAACTTTTTACAAGGTTAACTGTACCGTCCTCAGAGTCACTATCAATAATCAAGAGTTCGAGATCTTTTTCGGATTGATCCAACAAAGATTCGATCGTTTTCCGAAGGTATTTTTCTCCATTGTACGTTGCCGTGATAATGCTTGCTCTAACCATGATTAACCGCTCTTTTAATCTTTCTATTAAGAGTTTTAAAATCGAGGGTAATTATCAATTTGCAAACAATGAATAATTTTTGCAAAGGTATATAAAAAACTTTGAGGATTTTTATGCGTAATGGAGTCTGGGCATATTGCCCATTATTATAGGCCATACTTTTTAAGTCATGCCAAAGTATCTGGATTTTATTAAAGCCGTCCTCAGCTAAATACTTGTGCTCATCTGGTGTTTCATTCCCCCAGTTATTCCTAAATATTTTGTAATTATTTGCATTAAATTTAAATCTATCCGGAGCGACACTTTCATGATGTATCACTGTGCTTTCGGGAGTATAAAATATTTTGTAACCATTCTTTTTTATCCGAAGACAAAGATCAACGTCCTCTAAACCGTTAAGGTATTCTTCATCAAAGCCGCCAATCTGCTCAAAAACTTCCTTTTTGACCGCTATACAAGCCGCCGTTACAGCCTTAAATTCTCGCTGTTTATTTACGTACGATTTGACCGCCTCCTCTCCACGATATAGATTTCGTGGGATATGGTCTTCCGATAACACCACCCCCGCATGTTGGACTAGGCCCTCTGGAAATAATAGCTTTACCCCTACCGCTCCAACTTTTTCGTCATGGTCAAAAATTTTTATAATTGGCTCTAGCCAATTTTCCTGAACCTCTGTGTCATTATTTAGGAATATCAATAAATTACCTTTAGCTTTTTTGGCTCCGATATTATTCCCCTTAGAAAAACCTACATTTTCTTTGTTGAGAATTGGGTTAATACCCTCTTGGCCTTTCAAAAAAGTTGGTGTTTCATCGGATGAATCGTTATCAACTACAATTACATCGTCTAAATGCTTCTTTGGGGTATTCTTAGATAATGTAGCTAAACACTTTTTAGTTAACGCCAAGTTATTATATGTAAGAATAATTATGCTTATCATGTTTTTTCTTTTAAAACAAAAAACCTTTCAAAAAGGTTTTAGATTATTTATAACTCTGCTTCATTTTCTTAGATTATCGTTTATTTTTTGCTTTTTTTCAATCTCCAAATGGGTTTATTCCCATACTAAAATATGCTAGAATTATCTTAATTTAAGATTAGGGGTGGTAAATGAAAGTAGTTATTCTTGCTGGTGGTTTAGGAACAAGGATTAGTGAAGAGACTTCGGTCAAACCAAAACCAATGGTCGAGATTGGTGGAAAACCAATTCTTTGGCATATTATGAAAATTTATTCAGAGCAGGGGTTCAAAGAGTTTATTATTTGTTTAGGCTACAAGGGTTACTTTATCAAAGAGTGGTTTAGTCAATACTACCTTCACAACAGTGACGTAACTTTTGATTTAGCAAAAAACGAAATTTGCTATCATAAAAATAGAGGTGAGGACTGGAAAGTTACCCTAGTCGATACCGGCGATAACACAATGACCGGTGGTAGGATAAAGAGAATTAAAGACTACGTCAATAATGAAACTTTTATGGCTACATATGGTGACGGCGTCGGGGATGTTAATATTAAAGAATTACTAAAATTTCACAAAAAGCATGGCAAGATTGCCACAGTCACTGCCACTCTACCAGAAGGCCGGTTTGGAGTTTTGAAGATCGAAGACGATAATATGGTATCCAACTTTAGCGAAAAAACTGATAATCAGGGACGAGTTAACGGCGGTTTCTTTGTTTTTGAGCCAAAGCTTTTTGACTATATCCCAGGTGATGATACTATCCTAGAATATGTACCACTCCCAAAGTTAGCCGAAAAGGGAGAATTATACAGTTGGCACCATGAAGGCTTTTGGAAACCAATGGATACCCTGAGTGATAAACAAAAATTAGAAGCCTTATGGGAAAGCGGTAAGGCTCCTTGGAAAACCTGGAAATAATATATGGAAATTAAAGAATTTTTTAATAACAAAAAGGTTCTTATCACTGGCCATACCGGCTTCAAAGGAGCTTGGTTAACCCAAATCATGCTAAATTCCGGAGCTAGGGTGTGTGGTTATTCTCTAGAACCAAACACAAAGCCAAGTCTGTTTGAGGCACTCGAGCTTGCCGGTAAAATAGATAACCACATAGCAGATATCAGGGATCTTGAAAAGCTTAACGAAGTTGTAACAAAATTTAAGCCTGATATTATTTTTCACCTCGCAGCCCAGCCAATTGTCAGAGACTCTTACGATAATCC
Source organism: Patescibacteria group bacterium (assembly GCA_028718325.1). Lineage (GTDB taxonomy): Bacteria > Patescibacteriota > CPR2 > UBA1875 > CAIMLA01 > JAQUMB01. The sequence continues at coordinate 1,588 of JAQUMB010000005.1, read as the reverse complement.
CGTCTACACTTATGAGACGAATGTCATGGGGACAGTTAACGTTTTAGAAGTCATGCGCTTGAACAAAGTTCCGGCGGGAGTAATGATCACTACTGATAAGGTGTATAAAAATTTTGAAAAAGACGTTGCTTACAAAGAAGATGATCAACTCGGTGGCTATGATCCGTACAGTAACAGTAAAGCCTGTGCTGATTTAGTGGTTAGTTCATATATAAGCTCTTTCTTTAACCCAAAAGACTACAAGGCAAAACACAACACCTTGGTAGCTTCTGCCCGTGCTGGTAACGTAATAGGTGGAGGTGATTGGGCAAAAGATCGCCTTTTGCCCGATGCCATCAAAGCTTTTTTAGTAAATAAAGAAGATCTGGTTATCCGTAGTCCAAAAGCTATTCGTCCTTGGCAACATGTTCTAGAGCCACTCTATGGTTACATTTTGCTTGCCATGCATCTTTATAATGGTGAAAGTGACAAGGTGGGAGGGTGGAACTTTGGTCCAAATGATGAAGATATGCAGGAGGTTGAAAAAGTTTTACAAATGCTCACCGGACATCTCAAGCATGGCAAGTATGTGGTCGAAGAAGATAAAGGTAAACATGAAGCAAAGCTATTGAAGTTAGATAACACAAAGTCGCGAACAGAATTAAACTGGATTCCCAAATACGACTTATCAAAAACGATCAAGGAAACAGCTGAGTGGTATGAAGTCTTTCATCTAATTAAGGGTGATATAAAAAAGTTTACTTCTAATCAAATAGAATCATATTTCGATAATAATTAAAAGCTAGGAGAACAGTGGATAAAGAAATAGGTAAACTGGTTGATAATTACTTGTCTGAAAAAAGTGAAGAAAAACCTTTTTCCGTTCCGGTTTCTGGGAAGGTATACGATCGAGAAGAACTAGTAAACTTGATCGAGGCCTCATTGGAGGGTTGGTGGACTGAAGGACATTGGACGGCTGAATTTGAGAAAAAAATATCAGAGTTTCTCGGCATCAAATACGTCCATAGCTGCAATTCTGGATCTTCAGCTAACTTGTTAGCCTTTTCTGCTTTGTGCTCACCAAGTTTAAAAGAAAGACAAATCAAAAAAGGCGACGAGGTTATTACTTTGGCTGCAGGTTTTCCGACTACAATAAATGCTATTTTTCAAAATGGCTGTGTTCCTGTTTTTATAGATATTGATATAGAAACTTATGATGTTGATGTCTCACAACTAGAAAAGGCTTATTCGGATAAAACCAAAGCCGTAATGATTGCTCACACTTTAGGTAATCCTTTTAATATCAAAGCAGTTAAAGAATTTTGCGATAAACACAACCTCTGGCTGATAGAAGATAACTGTGATGCACTTGGCTCCAAATATGGTGGAAAATATACTGGAACGTTCGGCGATATCGCCACTCTGTCCTTTTACCCAGCTCATCACATTACAACTGCTGAAGGAGGCGCTGTTCTTACAAATGACTTAAAGCTATCGAAGATTGTTCGATCATTGCGCGACTGGGGGAGACACTGTTGGTGTCCAACAGGAAAAGACAACACTGGCAAAAACCGCTATAACTGGAATCTCGGTTATCTGCCTGAAGGTT
>JAQUMB010000004.1 GCA_028718325.1 Patescibacteria group bacterium | reverse complement strand
CTTCTGCTCTATCCAGGGCATGAGAACAATTCTCGACAACTCCGGCAATATCAGTCACTGCTCCTCCATGCATGTCACCGAGACGCTGTCTTTGCCGTCCAGCACCGACTACCACTCCTTTGCCATCAACGATTTTGAAAATAAGCGCTTTAACAAATTCTGTACCGATGTCTAAGGCGACATAATGAGGAACTTTTGGTTCTTTTTTTAAGTATTTATCAACTAATTTCATATAAAAATGCCTACCTAACATTGTAGGCAAAAATAGTTCAAAACACAATCTTATTCAAGGACTGCTTTTATTCTTCTGACCCCCGCAGAAGACGATTCTTCTTTCTTTATTCGAAAATGGCCCACTTCCGCAGTATTTTTGACATGAGGGCCACCGCAGATTTCTTTGGAAACCGCGGTTTTTGAATCTATGTCTCCACCAATTGAGTATACTGTCGTTTTATCTCCATATCTGGCATCGAATTCGCCTTCCGCCCCTTTTTCTTTAGCGGTTTTTGGATCTGTTTCAACAACATATACATTTAATTTTTTTTCAATTTTGTCGTTTACCCAATCTTCAATTTCTTTCTTTTGTTCGTCTGTAAGTTTTTCAGGATACGAGAAATCAAACCGTAGCCTTTCTGCTGTTATATTTGAGCCTTTTTGATGGACTTGAGGACCCAAGAGCTCTCTCATTGCCGCTAACATCAGGTGAGCTGCTGTATGGAGTCTGATTATCTTTGGATCGTCTTTATTTTCCAAACCACCGGCAAATTTCTTCTCCAATCCGCCTTTAGATACTTCCTGATGTTTTTCAAATTCTGCTTCAAATTCTGCTTGTGCTCTATCACTAACTACAATATTTTCCTCTTTGGCAATTTCCAGCGTTAACTCAAACGGCATCCCTTTTGTTGAGAATAATTCAAAAGCTTCTTTCCCATTGATTGAAGACTTTTTTTTCAACTCAGCAAGTCCCTGATCAATCAAATTTAAAAATTTATTTTCCTCTATATCTAATTCACTTATTATTTTACTTTTTTCGGATTTCAAGTTTGGATAATTTGATGAATATATATCAATAATTTTGTCTGCAATTTTTGAACACATATTTTGTTCGCTAATGCCAATCAGTTTTCCATAACGGATCGCTCGGCGAATAACTCGACGAAGAGTATAGCCCCTATCTAGATTCGATGGTCTGATTCCATCAGCTAGCATAAATACAGCACCTCTGAGATGGTCAGTGATTATTTTTTCAGCCTTATTGTCTTGTTTGTTTGCCAGTTCTCTGATAATAGTAATAATCTGGACTAACTCATCTGTCTCGAAGACATTTTTCAGGTTATTTATTGTAGCTGCAACCCGTTCCAGCCCAGCCCCTGTATCCACTCCTTTTGAGTCAAGTGGAAATAAAACCCCTTCGGGTTGCATATAATATTCATTAAAGACCAGATTCCAAACCTCAACGTCATCTACATATATTTCGCTTGTTGGGCCACAAGCCCCCTCTGTTCCTGTCGGTCCCCAAAAGTTATCTTTCCGACCAAATTCCCTGATATCTGTTATGCCCAATGATTTCCATATTTCTTCTGATTCATTGTCTCTAGGTGTCTTGTCATCCCCTGCAAAAATTGAAACCCAAATCCGGGATCGATCTACCTTTAGCTCCTTTTCAACAAAGTCCAAGCCCCATTCAATAGCTTCCTTTTTGAAATAATCACCGAAAGAAAAGTTTCCTAGCATCTCAAAAAAACTTAAGTGAGTTTCGTCTCCGATTTCCTCAATATCGTTTGTTCGAACACATTTTTGAATCGTCACTGTTCTTTTGTATGCTGGTTTTATTTCATTGGAAAACCACCTTTTGAACTGTTGCATTCCAGCGGTCGTAATCAAAACCGACGGATCATCTTTGGGTATCAAAGAAGAGGAAGGCATGAGTTTATGGTCCTTACTTTCGAAATAATTAATAAATTTTTGTCTTATTTCATTTACAGTCATGGTGGTATTGTAGCGAAAAACTGCCATTTATTCAATAAAAAGAACGAGGCGCCATTCCCAAACCCTTTGTGGTTCGGTCTTGGCGCCTCTTATGCGGACTGACTTGTAAATTTAGACAATGATTACCCTCCTAACTGCTTCTTCAATCACCTGGTGCCTAAGCACCTGTGATTTGTTGAAAATCAGCAACGTTAGCCAGTTAAAATCCCTGTCTTCCATCACTTTCAGGTCTTCCAACTTGGCTCTAGATTCGTTGATGATTTTCATGCACATCCCGCCCTTGATTACGAACTCTGAGCCCTTGTGCACAATGCAATTGTGCCTGTATTCGCTCATCGCAACCAAACACGCGCGCAGTGCTTTCTTGGCTTCCTCAATGTCCTTCGGGGAAAGACCTTTCCCTGTATAAATACCTTGGAGTCGTTCTGTCTCTTCCGGAGAAAAAACGCTGAGAGCCTTTTTTGCAGTACGAGCCATCATTATCACCTCCCTCCAAATGTCAAGTTGCAGTCCACATATTGGGAGAAAATTATAGTTCAAAAAAGCATACGTGTCAAGATTAACTAACCGGAGATCATGCCTCCACCAATAACTCTGTCTTTTTGATAAAAAACGACTGATTGTCCAGGAGTTATGGCTTTTTGGGCATCATCAAATTCGACTGAAATTCTTTTATTATTATCAACGACCAGACACGCTGCCTCATCTGTTTGATAGCGTATTTTTGCTGTACACTTTAATGGTAGCTTTGGTTTATTAGCACTTATCCAGCTTACTTTTTCCAAGGAAAGTTTATCCCCAAAAAGTTCATTTTCAGGCCCGATAATTAATTCTCTTTTATCACGATTGAAACCCACAACAAACATCGACTCAGGAAAGCCTCCCCCTAGACCTTTTCTCTGGCCTATCGTATAGAGAGCTAACCCCTTATGCTCGCCATAAAACTTACCTGCTTTATCAACTATCTTCCCCTGCTTTAAGTTAATTTTTCCTGCGAGAAATTCACCGACCGTCCTTGGGATAAAACAAATATCTTGGGATTCCACCTTTTGAGCAGTTACTAGATCATACTCTCCTGCTATTTTTCTTACATCTGACTTCTTCAGCTCTCCAAGAGGAAACAAGGTGTGTTGCAATGACTTTTGATCTAGATTATACAAAAAATATGACTGGTCTTTACTTAGATCTTCACCTTTTAGTAATGTATATTCCGAACCATTTCTTTTTATTTTGGCATAATGGCCTGTAGCTAAAGTGTCGGCACCGTAGTCTCTGGCCTTTTTTAACAAATGGTCAAATTTGATTAGCTTATTACACCTGATACAGGGATTTGGTGTTCTCCCCTTTTCATACTCGGATACAAAGTTATCGATAACTTCCTTTTCAAACTCTTTTTCAACGTCAACGACATAATGAGCTATGCCTAATTTTTGACAGACAGATCTAGCATCGTCGATAGCATCTAACGAGCAACAGTTTTTCTCTTTAACTTTTTCACCATAGCAAAAAAGCTTCATAGTGAGCCCTAGCACATTCTTTTGGCCAAACTCTTTTATCATGAGTGCAGCTGTCACTGAAGAGTCCACACCGCCGGACATGGCAACTGCAACCTTTGTTTTACTGTCAAATGCCGTATTCATTATCAAAAAAACAATCCATAAAAATTCTTCATGATTTCACCAAAAGTCAAAAAGCGTGCATTGGCGTTATCCCACCAATTTTTTTTCGCCCAGGTCTGATCTTTTGCTGAATGATTAATAATAGTAAAGTTTTTACCCAGAGTCGCCCTAAATTCATTATAAGCTCGCCTCTGGTGATACGGTGAAGTGATCAGGATGATGCTATTAATATTTTTGCCTTTTAGAATTTTACCTACATATTCAGCGTTTTGATTTGTAGTTTTTGAGTTTTCTTCGATCAAAATATTATCCGGTTCTACTCCCTCTCTTATCGCAATCCTTTTCATAGCAAGAGCATTAGAAACATCACCACTAGCAGCTGCTCCAGAAAAAATTATTTTTGGAGCCCATTTTTGTAGATACAACCTTACTCCTTCTGAGACTCGGGCGTCAGTATCTCCTCCAGAAATAACGACAATGGCATCCGTTCTTATCAATTCATCCTGTGGGGAAAGATAAAACGAAATGATTAATGGGATCAAAACCACTAGCAATAGAGCAACACCAATAGCTATAAATAATTTTTTAATCATCAGTTTGTAAATTCTTGTGAGAACATTTTACCGTACATGCCACCGCTCATACAGCCAATCCCGACTTTTCGAAAATCTGGCGTTAAAATATTAGCTTTGTGTCCGGGGCTATTCATTAGTCCGCTGTGAGCGATATCAACATCAGGAGCTAAGGCTAAATTTTCTCCGGCTTGCATATATATAATGCCTGCATTATCCATACGATCAAAAGGCGTCTGCCCCTCAGGGGTGTTGTGAGCAAAATAGCCTCTCTGAAACATGTCAGCAGAATGGTTCCGCGCAATTTCACGAAGCTTTTCGCTCATTATTAGAGGTTTTAGTCCCCTGGTTGTCCTTTCAAGATTTACCAATTCCAACATTTTATTCTCATCGGCTGCACAAACTTTTGGGTTTGCTACTTTAAAGCCAAGATCTACTGACTCATCACTTTGCGGTTTGACAGTCAAAAAAGTTATAGTATCATCAATGCTTTGACCAAAGACTTTTTCGATGTAGCCTTCAATCATTGGAGAAGTTTTTACTATTGGCCCACCGATCCAGGAGTTTGTGATACTCTGTTTCGATCTTGCCGGTATGGGTAATATTAACAATAGAGATAATGCTATCCAGATAAACAAAGCCCCTCTAATAATGGCGGGGATAAAACCAAAGTAGCGGTTAATCTTTGAATCCCTGACTATTTCGGGGATTTTGTCGTAAAAGATAACAAAAAGAATATAATAAATTACTTCAACTACAAACCAAATAGAAAAGAAAGCGATGGCATTTGAAAAGCCGCTCGCCATATGTACATGATTTGAAATAAACTGGCCAAATTGACGATAGAAAGCAAATGAGAGAAGCAACGCAATAATAAATACTGATAAATCCAAAGTCTGTCGGATAAAGCCCCTCCAGTATCCCACCAGAGTGAAAACTAATAAGGTTATGATAATAACGATATCAACCCAATTCATATTTAATTATTCTAGCAGATATTTATAGCTTTTTGAACTTTAATAAAAGAGAATTTGTTACCACCGAGACACTAGAAAAAGCCATGGCTAGACCGGCAAACTCCGGCCGCAACAATAAACCAAAAAACGGATAGAATATCCCAGCCGCAATTGGTATACCAATAATATTATAGAAAAATGCCCAAAATAAATTTTGTTTTATTTTGTTTAGAGTAAATTTAGACAATTTGATAGCGGACAAAACGTCTTCCAAATTATCTTTCACCAGAACAATATCTCCCGCCTCAATTGCAACATCGGTTCCACCACCGAGAGCAATCCCAACATCAGCTTGGGTCAGCGCTACAGAATCGTTGATACCATCACCAACCATAGCTACCACTTGACCGCTACGTTGTAATTTTGACACCTCATTAGCTTTGTCCCGCGGTAATACTTCAGCCAAAACTTTTGTAATTCCGGCCTTACTTGCAACGGCCTTTGCAGAAACTCGATTATCACCGGTAATCATAACCGTTTCTATTCCCATCTTTTGGAGCGAGTTAACAACTTGAGAAGCATTTTCTTTCAGTTGGTCTGCCACAGCTACCAGCCCAATAACATTTTTGTCTTTTGCCAAAATCATCACAGTTTTGCCGTCTTTTTCAAGTTCTTTGAGTCTATTAGCAAAAGGCTCAAAGGCTATTTTATTGTTCTCCATCAACTTACGATTGCCAAAAAAAATCTTTGTTTTATTGATTTCACCGGCTATACCTTGCCCAATGATTGCTTCAAAGTTTGTCACAGCTGCTAAGCTTACTTTTTCAAATTCAGCCGCCTTGACTATAGCATCTGCTAGTGGATGCTCACTTAATTTTTCTAACGAAGCTGCTAAAATCAATGTTTCTTTTCTATTTTCTGAAAATATATCCGTTACTTCCGGCTTTCCCTTTGTCAATGTCCCTGTCTTGTCAAAAACAACCACATTTACTTTTTGTGCTGTTTCCAAAGCTTCCCCTGATTTAATTAGGATACCTTTTTCAGCTCCCTTGCCCGTCCCAACCATTATGGCCGTCGGAGTCGCTAAACCGAGAGCACAAGGGCAAGCGATGACCATAACCGCTATTCCCAGGAGTAGAGAGAAAACAAAGTTTTGGCTGACGACAAACCAGATCGAAAAAGTAAGTAAAGAAGTAATTATGATCGCCGGCACAAAATATGAAGAAATGCTATCTGCAACTCTTTGAATCGGCGCTTTAGAGCCCTGCGCTTCTTCAATTAACTTAATTATTTGAGCTAGAACCGTCCCCTCGCCAACTTTTGTTGCTTTAAATTCTATAGAGCCGTTTTTATTGTATGTCGAGCCTATTACATCGCTGCCAATAATTTTCTCTACAGGGATTGATTCTCCAGAAATCATTGATTCGTCTATAGATGTCGATCCGTTTGTCACTATTCCGTCAACTGGTATTTTCTCTCCCGGCTTCACAAGTATAATATCTCCGATCTTAACCTCGTCTATCGGAACATTTTTTTCTTTATTATCCACTAATATTCTGGCTGTTTTGGCTTGTAGCCCTATCAATTTTTTTATTGCCTGGTTTGTTTTGCCTTTTGCTCTAGCCTCAAGTAGCCTTCCCAGGAGAATAAAAGTAATTAATAAAGCTGCCGTTTCATAATATGCTTCCCCCATAATGAAAAAAGTGGTCATAACAGAATAAAAATAGGCTGCTGAAGTTCCAAGCGCAACCAAAGTGTCCATATTTGTTCTTTTACCTATTGCTGCTTTATAAGCTCCCGTATAAAACTGCCAGCCTGCATAAAACTGCACAGGTGTTGTCAAAATAAACAAAAGTTCTTTGCGCCAAGTAAATTTCATTAACATTTCGGCATTAACGCCAAAAGGTACCAATATTTGCGGCATTGATATGATTAATATCGGTATGGAGAGGACTGCGGCAAAAATAAATTTGTGAAATATCTTTTGATATTCTCGCTTTTTGGAGATAACGATTTCTGACTCTTTTACGTTAACTTTTGCTTCATAACCGGCTTTTTTTACAGCTGCAATCAAATCTCCCGTTTTAACATTTGTATTCCCCAACTCAATTAACGCTTTAGAAGACGCAAAATTAACATTAACTGATTTAACCCCTTTAACTTTCTTTAACTCATTCTCAGTGCTCAAGGCACAAGAGTTACAATGCATTCCAAAAACATCTAATTGAACTTTTTCCATTTGTTTCTCCCTACTGGATTCCGCCCACTTTGCCATCGTGGCCAGTCTGGGTCTTAATTTACTACTTCGATGTCACCGCTTTTTATGCCCATAGCACAGGTCATATCATAAGAACCTGTTTGACTAGGCGTAAACTCCAAAATTGCTGTCTCGTCCTTGACAAAAAATTGTGGTTTTTGTACTAAGCCAGGAATCATAACTGACCCCATACAGCCAGAGCCATTCGTTTTTGCCAATATCTCTATCCGCGCTGGTTGACCCACCTTAACTGTGATTGTTTCTGGTCGGATATTTTCGCCGGCAGCATAGGTAGCTTTGACTACTTGTACTCCATTTGTTGTAACATTGCCTGCTGATTGTTGTTTAGGATCACTCTTTCCGGCCGCTGCCATAAATTGTTTCAAGCCGCTCAGACTATAGCCATTTGATAGATTGAATATTGCAAATGCGATCAAGACTATCCCAACAAATTTGAAGAAGATATTAGCGAAATTCCCTTTTTTAATAACGGAGGTAATTCCTCCTATCCCTAGCAATCCCGGTGTTGTTCCTAGTGCAAAAACACTCATAATAAGCGCTCCTGTTACAAAACTGCCACTCTGGATAGCAAAGACTTGCATGGCCTGAGTAAAACCGCACGGCAAAAAGAACGTTAAGGCCCCCATAACAAAAGCGTTCTTATGATTATATTCCTGATCTTTTTTATCATTTATTCTTAACATTTTTGATATTCCTTTTGGCAAAGTAACAGATGCCGAAAATTTGGGAAACAAACCCAAAAGCTGAATACCCAAAATAAGCATGATCAGACCAACAACAATCGCTATTAGCCCAGAAAAGGTTCCTGTTAATCGGAAAAATGATCCTAAATATCCGATGATGCCACCAAGAACAAGATATGAAATAATCCGCCCCAGATTGAAAAAGAGGTGGGGACGAAACTTTTGAATTACTGTAGCGTCAGGATGTGATTCAATATATTTTGCAGAAACACCTAAGACAAGCCCCCCGACCAAAGCCATACAAGTCGAAACTCCAGCCGTCAGGCCGATGATAAAAACAACCATTAGGTTCGAGCTTGAGCCTATGTTGAAGTTAATTACATTGGCCAAGCCGGTTACTTTACCAATTAAGATGATTATAAGGAAAACAACTAGAGCCAGGCTAAAATTAAAATAATCATTTTTGTCATTTGATAAGACCGGGAGGTCTTCTATGTCAACTTCGTAGCCGGCATTTTTTATGGCTGTTATCACCGTCGGTTTATCAATTTCAACTTTAGAAACAACTCGAATAGTATTTTTTTTGTTATTTGCATGGACTTTTTGAACTCCTTCAATTTCGCTGATCTTTTGTTCCAAAAGTACCTCGCAAGACTTACAGTGCATCCCTTTGACATGAAATGTTTCTTCCATTATTTTATACGCCTCTTAAATGCTTGCATTACTTCTTTTGCCGCCTCTTCTGATTTTCCAGCTTGAATTTTATGAACAACACAGGTATTCATATGATTTTCTAGTAAGACTTCATCGATTTTTTTCAAGGCGTTTTGCACTGCCAATGATTGATTCAAGATATCTATGCAGTAGTCATCATTTTCAATCATTTTTACCACCTTTTTGAAGTGACCTTCTACTATTTTTGCTCGATGCAGAATCTCTTTCTTTTTGTCTTTTCCGACCATGTTGCTCTCCCTTCGGAATCCTGACCGCCTGTCTCGATTGTAACATCGGGATAGCGTCAAAACTTTTTTATATATTTTTCTATCCCCTATCCCCCCTATGGGGTTGTTTTTAATAATAAGGATCCTTCTTTTTCATGTCAATAAGATTTTATTTTTTATTCTTAAAGTCTTTTATCGCTTCGTGAAGAGCGTTGGCCGCCAGATTTGAACAATGCATTTTGACTGGGGGTAGTCCACCAAGAGCTTCAGCAACGGCCTGATTTGAAATTTCTTCGGCTTCATCCAAGGTTTTTCCTTTAACCATTTCTGTTACCATGCTTGAAGTGGCGACTGCCGCACCACAACCAAAAGTTTGGAATTTGATATCCTTGATGTACTCTATCCCCTTATCATTTTTTTCTATCTTTAGAAATATTTTCATGATATCACCGCAGGTCGGATTTCCTGTTTCACCGACACCGTCAGCGCCTTTTATCTCTCCGACATTCCGTGGGTGAGTAAAATGATCCATTACTTTGCCATTATATAAATCTGCCATAATAATCCTTTCTTACTTTATTGGTGACATTTCTCTTAATTTTTCTACAATTTTTGGTAAAAATTTCATCAGTTCGTCCACATCATTTTTTGTATTTAATTTGCCTAAAGAAAAACGGACTGAGCCATGTGCCTCCATATCTGAATATCCAAGCGCTTTCGTAACGTGAGACGGCTCTAACGAGCCAGAGGTACAAGCCGAGCCGCTAGAAGCAGCTATTCCTTTTAAATCAAGGTTTATAAGGATAGATTCTCCTTCGACCTTTTTAAATATAAAAGTTGATATGTGAGGTAAACGTTTCATAACATCTTTTGGCCCTATCGTCTCAACATCTGAAATTTCTTTCATGATTCTTTCGGTTAGATAATCACTTAATTCTGAAGTTATTTTCTCGTTTTTTTCTCTATCTTCGACGGCCCGTTCCATCGCTTTTGCCATTCCAATAATATATGGGGCATTTTCGGTGCCGGCTCTCCGACCCCTCTCCTGGGTCCCTCCTTGTTGTTGCGGCAGAACTTTTGTTCCTTGTCTAATATATAGCAACCCTACTCCTTTGGGACCATAAAACTTGTGGGCAGTGAGACTAAGCATATCAACGTTCAGTCGGTTGACGTCACAATTGAAATATTGGAAAGCCTGGACAGCATCGGTATGGAATACTAGCGGCGTTTCGCTATGAGTCTTCAATCTCTGATTCTTGATAGATTGGATCATTTTCCCAATTTTTGCTATAGGCTCTAAGGTGCCAGTTTCGTTATTTCCATACATCACCGAGACAAAAACAGTATTGTTCTTGATCATTTTTTTTACTATCTCCGGGTCAACTCTTCCCTCCGAGTCGACTGGGATATATTCAACTTCATAACCGAAATGTTTTGCCAAATACTTGGCCGAGTCTAGCATCGAATGATGCTCAATCGCAGAGACCAAGAGATGTGGCTTGATGTTTAGAACCTTATCTGCATAAAAAGCTGTTCCCTTGATGGCTAGGTTATTTGACTCACTGGCACCAGAAGTAAAGATAATCTCACCTGGTTTATCAGCATCTAACAATTTCTGGATGCTGTGTCTCGCCGCATTTAGACTATCTTTTGCTTCTCGGCCTAGTGCATAAATACTGGATGGATTGCCAAATTTTTCTGAAAAAAATGGCTTCATCGTATTTAAAACATCCAAACTGACTGGTGTTGTCGCCGCATGATCAAAATATATCATTTACTGCCTCTTTTTATGACACCTAAACAAGCTTTGCATTCTGAAACCTTATCCATCTCCAGGTTTTCAATTTTTTTATAATCGTCATATGAGATCAAGACACCAACCGGATTCGAATAACGCAAGACTACCATACCCTCACCTTTTTTTAGGTTTCTTAATAATTTTGAAGCGTCATTTGCTAATTCATTTGTCGAAATAAATTTTTCTTTCATTTTTCCTTTATTTAAAAGTTACCCTACATATAGGGTAACTTTAAAGGTAAGTTTTGTCAATTATTTTATTGCTTCAAAGGTGTCAATAATTGTCTTTATTTCCTTGAATTGAGTTGCTAGATCCGTTGCGTTGGCCTGAGCACTAGACCAGGCAAAAATATATTTATCATTTTGACCTAGGTAAGTTGGTTTTGGACCTTCTGAATTTTTGACTGCATCCCACTGTGCTTGGGTCAAGACTGAAATCGCAAACATACTGGCATAGCCTGGATCACTAGTACTACTGGTAGCAAAGGCTGCATCGCTCGTCGGGAGTTCGGCATACAAGACTATACTTCCGTCGTCCATTACTTTTTTATAAAACTTATAGCCCGACCATGAGCTAGGGAAAGTCAACTTAAACCCATATTCCGTATTTTCATAGGCCAGAGGGTTTTTGTCTGTCGTAAACTCCTTTGAAACCCAACCAGTTTGACTATTATATTCTATCTTGTACCAGCCATCCTTTTCTTCTAAAACAACTAACTTTGTCCCATTTGGAATGGTTGCAATCTTTTCAGCAGTTGTCGAAGCGTCTTTGCGTAAATTCAAGCCGCCCTCAGCGTTAACATAGACTGTTTTTTGACTAACCGTCGTGGGTTTTGTTGTTTCCGGAGTCGTTTGTATCTTTTGGTCGTCTTTTTTGATGTTCTTGTCCGCCTGGTATGTTTTCCATATTGCATAACCCCCGCCAGCCAACAATAGAATGATGAGTATTGTGCCTATTATCCACCAAATTTTTTTACTTTTGCCTCGGGCTTCTTTGATCTCGCCTTCTAGATTAGCCTCTTTTGCTTCGTCATCTTTCATTAAATCTTCTATTGTCTTTGTATTTTTTTTGTTCATTTTTTCTCCTGATTTAATTCTACTCTTCTCAGCTAAACAAAAAAGATTTTTATTCTATATTTTTGTTAAATATTAAACAAAATTTCAGTATTTTTTGCTGTTTGCTCGGTAACCTTCTCGATTTTTTCTTCGCGGGTTTCGGCTATCTGTTTTGCGATTTCAGAAACGTAAGACGGCTCATTTCTCTCTCCTCGATATTTTTGAGGAGACAAATACGGACAGTCAGTTTCTATCAGCATTCGATCAATCGGTACAGACTTTACTGTTTCTCGAAGTAACTCTGCGTTTTTGTAAGTTATAATTCCCGTAAATCCTACATATAGACCCAAATTAATAAACTTTTTGGCCCAAGTTTTATCAAACGTAAAGCAATGAACTACCCCATTTGTGACCTTATTTTTTTTTAGCAAATTGTAACCATCCATTGCCGCTGTTTCGTCCTTACCATTTCTGAGATGGATAGCCAGCGGGAAGTTTAATTCTTGAGCAATGTTTATTTGTAATTCGAAAAGAGCTTTTTGCTTTACCTTTTTCGAATCATCATAGAAATAATCGAGTCCACATTCACCGATTGCTACAACTTTTGGGGACGAGGTCGCCAGTTTCTTGAGTTCTTTCTGAGCCTGGGATATGTCAATATCGCAACCTTCTGGATGGATTCCTACTGTCGCCCAAACATTACCATATTTGTTAGCTATCTCAATTGCTTTCTTGCTTCGTACAAGATCGGCGCCTACATTTATAATCTTATCCACCCCATATTGTTTCGCCCGACTTAGAACCAAATCCAAGTCATTATCATAGTCAGGGAAATCTAAGTGAGTATGAGAATCAATTAATGGCATTTGATTCGTTTTTGGCCGGGGGCATGAAAACCATTAATGCAGTGGCTGCAGCTCCGATAATCAGAGCCCAGACTAATAATGAATTGCCATTGAGGTAAAAACTTAAGACAAATAGAGTGCCAAAATAAAGTACTCGAGCGATATCAATACCAAATTCCATCCAAAAGATATATTCTGGACGACTTTCTTCGTCGGCATGAAGATAATATTCTGCAATAAATGGAGACTCATATATTGAGTGGCTAATGCCTCGAACAACATTCAGAATTAGAGCAGTTGGCAGAGAATAAACAAAAATTCTCAAGAAACCAAGAACTGAGGTCAATAAACTGCCGGCCCCGATAAAATATGTTTTGCTTCTTCTGTCTGCAACCGTACCGATAAAGTATGTGACAATCACCGTAACAAATAAAGCAGCCGCTGTCACAAAACCAACATTTTGATACGTCCCAACGACAAAAAACAGGAATAAAGGCCAAAAAACCATCGTTGTATTTACTTCAATCCCATTTCCTCCATAAGCAATTTGTTGAGCAAAAATATTAATATTAAAGGCTTTCTTTAAGTTTGTCTGGTGCCGAACATGAGGCTCTCGTTGAATATACAATGGAAAGATTGTCAATAGAACCAACCCAGTGACGATACCAATCAAAGTTCCTATCCCGAGGTATCCGGCGATCAAACCGCCAATCAATGGCCCGAGAGCTCCCAAAACTGCCAAAACAATGTAGAGCATGCTTATTTCTTTTGTCGCCTTATTCTTTATCTTTGATTTCGAAAAATCATAATGATAGGCTTGCCAAAAAAAGGCAGTTGACACTGATCCGACTAGACCAATTAACCATAGTGGCCAATGGCTCTGCGGCAGAGTCCAGAGCATCCAAAAAAACATCACTAAAAACGGCAAGCTAAAGGCAATCGAATGCTTCGGCCCAAATCTGGCGATAACCTTGAGCGCTGGATATTCCAATAATGCCTCCCCAGCAAACATAACCAGATAAAAAATTACTATTTTTTGCAGTGAAAAAGTAATGGTGTAAAGATAAATAGGAATAAAAATATTTATAAGAGCAATGACAAGAGACCTAATGGACATGACAGCATAAATTTCATTTAATTCTGTATTTTTGATTCGAAAAATATGATGTTGACTTAGATGGTCTTCGGAAATTATCATTTTGTTTTCTCCCTTTGAGCTTTATTTGGGATTTTTTATTTCTATTAAAAGTATAAAACTATTATTGTTTTTCTTCAATTCGAGGAAATAGAGGCTCTGGCTTTTTTGTTTCGAGTTGTTTCTTCATCTTTTCGGCAGTTTCGGGCATAAAAGGATAGATGATTTCTTGAATTGATATAAGGTTGCTATAACAATATTGTAATACTGCCGTCGTTTTCCCCATATCATTTTTTATTAGCTCCCAGGGTTTCTCCTTATCTATAAGTTCATTTGAAGGTTTAATGTAAAATGTCCAAATATCGAAAAGTGCCTCTGAAAAATTAAGATTTTCAATAAATGAATGAATTTCTTTTTGGTGGTCTTTCGCTCCGTCAACAACTAATTTCATAGATTCATCTTTAACTTTTAGCTCATATCTATTTATCATTGATAAAGTACGATTAAGCAGATTTCCTAGGCCATTTGCCAAATCTGAGGTGTGTCTTTGGGCAATTTTTTCTTCAGAGATGTCCCCGTCTTGACCAAAGGGAAATTCACGCAACAGAGCATAGCGGACAGCATCAGCTCCATATTTATCAACTAAAGGAATCGGGTCTAATACGTTCCCAATTGATTTACTCATCTTCTGGCCGTCTACTGTGAAAAAGCCATGGGCAAATACCATTTTTGGCGGTTTGATATCGAGAGCAATTAACATTGCTGGCCAAACGATTGCATGGAACCAAAGAATATCTTTTGCCAAAAGGTGGAGATCTGCAGGCCAAGAAGGACCATTTTTGTAGATTTTTGTTGCTGTATAGTAATTTAACAATGCATCGACCCATACATACACTGTTTGCTCAGGATCGCCTGGGAAAGGTATCCCCCAGTCAACAGCCGCTCTAGATATACTTACATCATCAAGACCGCTATTTATTTTGCTAAGGATCTCATTTTTTCTTGTCTCAGGCCCGATTTTTAATTCACCTGTCTTTATCTTATCGATTAGTTTTTCTGATAGTTTGCTAAGCAAGAAAAAATAATTCTCTTCTTTGTATTTGATAACTTCTCGTTTGTGATCAGGGCAGAGTTTGCCTTTAATGAGTTCGTCTGGCATGTAAAATTTTTCGCAGGCAACACAATAGAGCCCTTCGTATTCTCTTTTTTCTAGATACCCTTTTTCTTTGAGTTTTTGGACAATTTCTTGAACGATTTTTTCGTGTTCTTTATTTGTTGTGCGAAAAAACTCATCATATTCAATGTTTAGCTTCTCCCAGGCAGTTTTAAACTTCGGCACGAGCCCATCGACAAACTCTTTCGGCGATTTCCCAGCTTTCTCTGCAGCTTCCGCTATTTTAGCTCCGTGCTCATCTGTTCCGGTCATGAAGAAGACCTCTCT
Source organism: Patescibacteria group bacterium (assembly GCA_028718325.1). Lineage (GTDB taxonomy): Bacteria > Patescibacteriota > CPR2 > UBA1875 > CAIMLA01 > JAQUMB01. The sequence continues at coordinate 34,713 of JAQUMB010000004.1, read as the reverse complement.
ACCAAGTTTTTTGTAGTATCTAGCTAGGACATCCGCAGCAATAGTAGTATAAGCATGACCTATATGGGGTATGTCATTTATGTAATAAATTGGTGTTGTTATATAAAATTTTTCTTTATTCACTTTTCTTTCCTTCTACGATTACAACAAATTCACCTTTTTCTTTTATCTGTGGTAACACTTCTGAGATTTTACCACGATAGATCTCTTCAAACTGTTTTGTTAATTCCCTGCCCACGACAACATGTTGATCGCCTGTTTCGCTTAATAATTCGCTGAGCAATTTTTTGATTCGATATGGCGATTCATAAAGTACAACCGGTTTTGTTTTTTGAGCAATTTGTTTCAGTTTTGTCTGTCGTCCTTTTTTGTGTGGTAGAAAACCAAGAAACTCAAAATCGTTATCTTCGACCCCAGAAATTGAGACAATCGCTATCAGCGCTGAGACTCCGGGGATCGGTACCACTTTAATTTTAGCTTCATAAGCGGCTTTTATCAAGACCTGACCGGGATCGCTGATCCCAGGTGTTCCGGCATCAGTTACCAATGCAACGTCTTGTCCAGCGATTATTGTACTAATAATTTGTTCAACTTTTTGGATTTTCGAATGTTGATGAAAACTGATCAAGGGCTTTTTTATCCCAAAATGATTAAGCAATTTCAAGGTACGTCTAGTGTCTTCACAAGCAATGACGTCAACCTCTTTTAGGGTTTCGAGTGCTCGTAAAGTAATGTCACCTAGGTTACCAATCGGCGTTGCAACTACATATAGGCTGCTCATCTTATCTCAAAATCTCCTTCAATATTCTCAATTATGTTTTCATTCACTTCAACATTTTCAACTTTTGCTAGCGGTGAACCCTGTTTAGCCCATTCGATAAATTTATCAATATTCTCTTCTTGTCCACCCGCTACTATATGAACCGATCCATCCTTTTCATTTCGGCACCAACCTTTGATGTTCAATTTATTGGCTTCTTTTTTGGCAAAATACCGATAAAAAACGCCTTGAACCCTGCCGGTAACAACCAAATCAACTTTTTTCACTGAAAAGCTCCTGATAACTTCGATATAGGTTGTGCCATTCTGTCATGGACAAGGCTTCAGCCCTCATCTGAGGGTCAATCCCGGTTTTTCCTAACCATTTTTCAGTTTCCAAACGGGTAATACCTAGCCCTCCGGATAAAGAATTAATCAGTTGTTTTCTTTTTACACTAAAACCAGACCTTACAATCCTAAAAAATACTTTTTTATCAACATCAAAGATTGGCTTTTTGTATACTTTTATTTTCAATATAGCAGAGTCTACTTTTGGCGCCGGGAAAAACGAAGTTCGCGGCACAATACTAATAATCGACGGGTCACCATAATATTGAACTGACACGGCCAAAATACTCATTCTGCCGGGCTTAGCCGCAATTCTTTCTGCCACTTCTCTTTGAACCAGCAAGACCATTTCTTCCGGTTTATTATCTGCTTCCAGAAACATACGGATTGTCGGGGAAGTAATATAATATGGTAAATTGGAGACTACCTTGTACGACTTTAGCTTGTTAGTCTCAAACTTCAGAATGTCTTGATTCTCCACCCTCAGGTTAGCATGTTTGATACAAGCAGTCTTAACCACAGAAAGCATGGTTTTATCAAGCTCAACAGCAATTACTTGACTTGCCTCTTTGCATAATTCTCGCGTCAAAATTCCCATCCCTGGACCGACTTCAACAATAACATCTGATTTATTAATATCAGCTGCATCAACAATCCTGTCCAAAGCTTTTTCGTCTATCAGGAAATGCTGGCCTAGGTCTTTTTTGGTGTGAGCACCAAAAGCCTTCAAAGTTTTTTTAATATCTGTAATATCAGTTAAGTCCATAAAAAATGAGCCTTTCTTGGCCCAATTATACTCGAACGTGCTTAATTTATGAAGAGGTTTACGGCTTACAGCCCCATGCTCCCCAACCACTGGTTGAGACTTTCCAGGCAGTAACATATATTTGAGCTGTCCCATCCGTAATTAATGCTCCCCGAAAGCCGCCTCCAGGATATGCATTGCTGGCTCCAGACCATGTATCCGGGTTGTATTGATACAATCCTTTATAGTAGCCTCCAGAATATGGGTTCCCATTACTTTCACATATCATCACATTGTACATACCAACAGGATCAATTCCCCAAATTGCCGCCGCTTTGACCAGTGTATCCCACCACATACCAGCATTGTATGGCTTCACTCCTTGTGAAATAACTTCGTTAATGGCAGCTTTTGTGGTTTCGGAGGATAGAACAACTCGACTTATTTCTATCCCGTTTTGATAAGTAATCCGTATAGTTTGTTGTTTTTGGCCATTTTCACCTTCATTAAGAACCCTGGTTTGCCCCTTATATAAGTTATAATCTTTTCTCGCTTCGGTTGTAAAAGGTATCGTCACTGTTTCGTTTACCTCGGCAACATTAATACGAGTGATCGAGATTGCTTGCACTTCGTAAGAAGAACTACTTACTCCAGGTTCAACTATATCTAGTTTGCCTAGGGATACCTTGCCGTTTAATACTTCACCAATAGTTTTCCCCCAGCTTCGAATAATTTGCTCTCCACCGTCAACTTTGATTTTGTATACTGGAGCTCTTTCTATTGAGACTTTTTGTCCGGCTGCATTTTCGTCGGCTGGATCCATTATCAAGTTTGAACTAACTCTATCCTCAGGGTATATAACAATATTAAGCTGTTTTAAAATGTCATTTTCGTTGGTATATGCAGAATAGGCTAAATGTTCTTGATTGTTATCAGAAATCAATACTGGCAAAGCCCTGACTATTGTAATAGATTGCTTCTGCCCAGTTAGTAATGTACCACTAGGAGGATCTGTGATATCAAACTGGCCCAGAGAAAGCCTTGCCTGTTCTATAGCCCCACCTATTGTATTCTGCGTCACCACTAAATTTTTGGTTTTGCCGTCATATTTTATCGTTACCGGTGTCTCTACAGAGGCGACTAGGCCTTCGCCAAAAACCGAATTTGAATTAAGCAAAACAGTCAAGAATACCAAAAAAAATATTGCTGGAGCCATATGCTTCAGCTTGAGGAAAAGATAGTGAATCGAACTAAAAAAATTATAAACGAGAGTGTTTTTATCCATTAACCCAACAAATTGATGCAAAAAATATTGTAGGCTTTTTCCATAGCAGATGTCAAACCGATTATCTCTCTTTTTTCCTCAAGTTTGCATAAGTCAACGAGAGCCATTTACGACCGTGTTTTTGACCAAAATCTACCTTCAAATCATCGTCGTCCATATCAATTATTTTGCCTTCTCCAAACTCTCCGTGAATGACCTGATCGCCAATATTGTAGTAACTGCTAAAATTTTCGTCGGTCAGTGGTTTGGTTTCATAATCATTTGAAGCAATTTTTTGATAATTTGCTACCAGATTCTCCGGAAGATCGGCCAAGAAACGGCTGGGCGGATTCGCGTGGATACCACCGTACAGCATTCTTCTCTCTGCCAGTGTGAAATAAACCCTCTCTTTGGCTCTGGTTATTCCTACATAACAGAGACGCCTTTCCTCCTCTAGTTGCTCCGGATCAAAGAAACTGTTCGAATGAGGAAAAAGGTTGTCTTCCATTCCAATAATAAAAACTATCTTAAATTCCAGCCCTTTGGCTGAATGCAGCGTCATAAGAGTCAAAGCTTCTTCCGAAGCATCCCAGTTATCGATATCAGCAATTAGAGCAACTTCCTCCAAAAAACCATCTAGGTTCGCTTCTTTGCCATTGAGGTTAGTGTAGTCTTCGACTACCGATAATAATTCCTTAACGTTTTCTAACCTCTCTTCTCCATTCAATGTCCCGTCGTCCAGAAAATCAGCATAACCACTCTTATTTAAAATGAGATCAACCAGCTCATGCAAAGTTTCGGTTTCCTTCGAACGTCGGAAGACTTCAATTTGTCTGGCAAAATCTTTTAGTCCTTGGCTAGCCTTGGGGTTTATATTTATTTCTGAAAGCTGCTCTAGGCATCTCGAAATTGAAAGTTTATGTTTTTGGCCATAATCAAGCAGTTTTTTCATGGAAGTTGCCCCGATGCCACGAGGTGGCATGTTGACGATTCTTTCCAGAGCAATCCAATCGTCATCAGAATTTATGACACGGAGATAAGCCAAGATGTCTTTTATCTCCTTACGCTCATAGAATCGAACACCTCCGATAATGCGGTATGGGATATTGAAACGAATTAACTCTGTTTCGATCGCTCTTGATTGGGCATTGGTCCGATAGAGAATAACCATGTCATTAAGCTGGAGCTCCTCCTCTCGTTTCAAACGACCACTTTCTTGGATAATAAATTTAGCTTCTTCCTGCTCGTTATATAGTTCTGCAACCATAAGAGGCAAGCCAGCTTCATTTTCCGTCCAAAGTTTTTTCTCACTTCGGTTTTCGTTTTTGGAGATAATCCGATGAGCAGAATCAATGATTGCCTTGGTATTTCGATAATTCTGTTCAAGCTTAATAACTTTTGCTTCTGGATAGTCTCTTTCAAAATCTAAGATGTTTTGAAAGTTTGCACCTCGCCAAGAATAAATGGACTGCCAGTCATCTCCGACAACACATAGATTTTGGTTTTTTTGAGCTAGAAGTTTGATAAACATATATTGAGCGTGATTTGTATCCTGATATTCATCTATATGGATGTATTGCCATAGTTTCTGGTATCGCTCTAAGACTTCCGGAAATTTTTGAAAAAGTTTGACCGTTTCAAAGAGCAAATCATCAAAATCTAGAGCATTGTTCCTTGCTAATATTCTCTGATAAACCGGATAGACTTTGGCTACCAGTTCTTGAAAATAACCGCTAGATAGATCTGCATATTTTGTCGGGTCTAGAAGCTCATTTTTGGCACTAGAAATATATGACTTTACTCCTTGAGGTGCCGCTTTTTTATCTATGATTTGCAGCTCTAGAAAAGATTTTTTGATAGCGGATAAGCTATCCGACTCATCATAAATTGTAAAACTTCTTTTATAGCCCAGGTAATGGCCTTCTTCACGTAAGATTCGTGCACAAATGGAATGAAAAGTCCCCATCGTTGGGAAATTCCTATTAAACGACGTATTGTAGCTGATTTTCTCTAATGGGTTACCTCCCAAAAGCGCTACGATTCTGGACATCATTTCTTTGCTTGCCTTATTTGTAAAAGTCACCGCCAAAATGTTCTCCGGCTGTATTTTTTTTCCTCTAATCAGATAGGCAACTCGATGGGTCAAAACCTTGGTTTTCCCACTCCCGGCACCAGCCAAAATCAAAACTGGTCCTTCTGTCGTCAGGACCGCTTCTTTTTGCTCTTCATTCAAATTGTCTAGAATCTGGTTCATATCGGGTAATATTATACCTAATCAGAAGTGAGATTAGTAGTATACAAAATTATTGACTTTCTTCCTATTTTAATGTATAATATGGCACGAAACGCTTGAGCAGGTACTCCAACCTACTACAAGCTTGAACCAGTCCCTTGGCGGGAGAAAACGGAGGACAACATGTCATTGACGTCAGATAGTCGAATCAGTGTTTCCAGAACAGTACAACTTGCGATTGAGGAGTTTTATAAGTTCAAAAACAATCCCCAGCGAGCACAAGTCTTCAACGACTGGCAGGAGCTCGGGGTCTACTATCGCGAGATCGAACTCGGGAAATTATGTTCACTCGATCGTGGATACAAGAAGATGGAGCGTTGGATCACGTTCTACTACCACAAGGTTCCATACTTCCGTGTGCTGTTTCGCATCAACAACGAGCAAAGCAAGCAATGGGTGGTAAACACCATCCAATACAGGACAAGTGTGCGTTTCACGGACAAAAACCTGATCAACGAGAACGAATGGTTCAGCCTCGAGGATCCGTCGACAACTCCGATCCCGGAGTTCCGGCAATTCGGCGACTGGTATACTCTGGTCGATCCATTTTAACCCCGCTAAGGAAGGCGCACCGCAAGGTGCGCCTTTTCTATTTATACAAGAATACAAGAAAAATTTTCAGTCTTTAACCCTGATAGCTAGATCTGGACAAATCGTTTCGCACTTTTTACACTGTACGCAATTTTTGATATCGCACTTGACACTTGGCTGGCCATAATAGCCCAAAACTTTTTCGTCTTGTGACAAACATTTTTGAGGACAGGTTGCGATACAAAGGTAACAACTCTTACACTGTTTTGGAAACTGCGTCCATGTTTTGCCTTTTTCTTCAAATTTTTTTGCTGTATGAGCCATTATCGATATACCTCTTTTGTAAGTTTTTTCCCTATTTCAAAGGCTTTCTTGTTCAAATACTTAAATTGTGGTTTAATTTTATATTTATCAGCAAAATTGTTATCGATCTCGGATTCAATAAATTTATCTTTGATCAAACCGCATTCTGCGACTATCGCACCTAGCAATATGATATTAAAGACTTTTGGGTCAAGCTTTTGGTTAGCAGTGCTGGTGGCTGAGATCGGTAATTTCTGGACATAAATGTCTGACAGCTGATCCGCCTTAATAAGATCTGAATCATAAATATATAGAGTATTTGAACCAATGTAACGCTTCGTCCTTTCAATGGCTCTATCTCTCATCACTAGTAAAATATCTGCTTGGGAAAATTTTGGGAAGCCGATAATTCCCTTGCCAAATTGGATAAAGCCTAACGAGACACCACCCCTTTGCTCCACTCCATAGTTAGGCAGAAAAGAAACATTCAAACCAGCGGCAAAAGCAGCCTTGGTGAGAATGTGGGCGATACTCTGGACCCCCTGACCTCCTTCCCCAGCAACAATAACCTTCGTGATATTTTGATTATTCATTGATTACTCCTGTTTTGAAAACTTTCTCCAGATTTTCGGTCAATTCAATCGTTTGTTTTGCATCTGTTTTCCAGTTAGTTGGGCAAAATGACAGGATCTCAATAAATGAGAAGTGTCCTTCAATTTGTCTTTCAATCGCCTTTTTTATTATTTGCTTTAACTGCGGCACATTTAATACACTGCCGCGAGCTAAATAAGCTTTTTTATTAGCCCAGTCTTTGGTTAGCTCCGGACCAAATATTGGCTTGTCGTAAGTAAATTTACCCTCTGGTGATGAATCGGTCACCTGATAGGGCAAAGAAGTAGGTGCCAACTGTCCCCCGGTCATCGCATAAATTGTATTATTAACTCCAATAATCATAACTGGGTCATCGCGATGGGCCGCGTGAAGAAAACCTTGGAGACCAATAGCATAAAGTCCTCCGTCTCCAGCAATCCCTATCATGACACTGTCTTTTTTGGCTTTTTTGTACCCCACCGTCAAAGGAGTAACTCTGCCATGATGAGTCTGGATCGTATCAAGCTTAAAATAATCCCAGGCCAATAGATTACAACCAATATCAACCGCCATAACCGTTCGTGGGGCAATCTCCATTTCGTCGATTACCTGACCAAGAGTCTTTAAGATTATCCCATAACCGCAACCTGGGCAAAAATTGCTTGGCTTTGACTTTTGATTCACACATTTTGGATATCTTGGTTCGTCCATTTATAACATCTCGCTTAATTTTTCTTCTATTTCTTCAGGAGTAATTCCCTCGGCCGGTTTATAAAGCCTCGTATATTCAGCTTTTGTTGTTTGCGACAAAGTTTCTCTGACAATTCTGCCGAATTGTCCCCCGCTAGATTCTGCTATTAAAATCTTGTTTGCTTTTTTCACTGCCTTTATCGCACTTTTATCGTCAAATGGTCTCATAGTAATCGGTCGGAAAAGTCCGACTCTTTTGCCATTTTTCCGAAGGTTGGTAACCGCAACTTTGGCCGCAAAGCCAACCGTTCCCCAGGCAAAAACAACTACTTTAGCATCATTTGTTTTATAGCTTTCTGACTCAACAATCTGACGACTCATCGCGGCGTATTTGGCAAAAAGAATGTTTAGATGCTCAGCCAATTCATCTTCCCTAGAAAAACAGTTACGCAGGTTTTTTACTTCACCATTCAAAAAATATGGTTCGGCTTTTTCTTGTGGTAGTGCTTTGCTTGTGTCTACAGGACTCAAAGTTTTGGTTAGATATCCATCACCTAGAATAATTGTGGGAATACGATACCGCCAAGCTGTATGAAATGCTTTTTGCGTGATTTCAAATAGTTCTTGAATATTGCTCGGGGCATAAACAACCCTCAAACCTTCACTGTTTCCACCGTAGCGAGCTAGGTTTAGCTCCTGTTGGGAGTAAATGACTGTTCCGGTAGACGGGCCGCCTCGTTGTCCAACATACATCACAAAGGGCAATGAAAGCGTCTCTGCTAGAACCATGGGGTCCTGGATTAATACATGTCCGACTCCGGCTGTCACTGTCCAAGCCTTTTTGCCTGCTAGAAGTCCTCCGATTGTGGCCATTCCCGCGGCTATTTCATCCTCGGTTTGCAAAAATTCCAAAGTTTTGTCACGAGCAGCGAGTTTGGCCCAACCACTCATTATCTCAGTTGAAGGAGTAATAGGATAACCGGCAAAATAATTTGCTCCCGCCAAAACAGCTGCCTTCAAGACAACATCATTCCCCGTTAATAACTCTTTTTTTTCAGGCAAGACGCCCTCCGTTTATCCATTTTACTCTAGTTTTGCCGAATCAAAAATAACCTTCGCATCAAGCGCCAAAATGCCACCATTGCTTTTTGCCAAACGGATCGGATTAACATCAACTTCTTTGATTTTTGGAAAATCAGTCATTAGTGATGATAAACCAGATATTGCTTTGGCAATCGCCTCCAGGTCAAACTTTTGAGTGTTTCTATAGCCGAGAAGTAATTCGTAGGATTTTATTTTTTTGATCATTTCATGAGCTTCTTCAATGCTGACCGGGGCTAAGCGAATCCGAAAATCGTTGAAGACTTCAATATAAACCCCCCCTAAACCAAACATTATTATCGGGCCAAAGACTGGATCCCTTTTCGCCCCCAGAGCGAATTCTACCGATGACCGAACCATTCTGTAAACCGTAATGCCAGCGATCTGAGCATTTGGAAAATTCTTTTTGCTGTTTGACAATATTTCCTCGTAGCCGTTTTTTAATTCTTCATCAGTACTAATCCCCAATTTGACAACCCTTCCTTCTGTCTTATGTAGAATATTCGGTGAGGCTACCTTTAGAACTACTGGATAACCTATCCTATTGGCTGCCTCCATGGCTTCATCAAGCGTGTTAGCCAATTTTGAATCGGCCATTGGTATCTGATATGCTGCAAGTAATTTAGCCAAATCAGAATCTGTTAAGAAGCCATCTTTCTTGATTATTCTTTCGGCCGCTCGTTTAATCCCTTTTACGTAATGTATTTTTTGCTGTTTTAGTTTTTTGTAATCAGTATAACGGGCTAACTGATCGAGAGCCCGGACTGCGCTTTCCGGATATAGAAAAGTTGGGATTTTTGCTTCTGCAAGGATCTGGTAAGCCAAATCAAAACTTTTGCCGCCGATAAAAACTACTACTGTTTTATTGTCTTTATACTCAACTATTTTTTTGGCTATTTTTTCTATATCAGTGTTTGATTGAGGGGTAAGTAGAATTATTTTTATATCTGGAACCGCTTCTTTCCTTGTCTGTATCGTTTTGAAAAAATTCTCAAACTCCTTGCTGGTGGCATCACCGAGTAAGTCCAATGGGTTATTAATAGTGATTTTTTTGTCTAGATTCGTTGATAATTGGGTTTCAAGCTTTTTGCTAACTTCAAAAAACTTTAAGTGATGTCTGTTTGCTATCTCGTCAGTCGTCATGACAGCCGGACCTCCAGCGTTTGTAATTACCATAGCCTTGTTGTTAATAGGCAATACAATCTCAGAAAATGTCATGCTCCATTCGAATAGATCTTCCAGGTTATCTGCCCTGATCACTCCGGCTTCTTGCATGGCCTCGGTTACAACCAGGTCATCCTCGGCCAAAGCAGCAGTGTGTGAGCTGGCCGCCTTCTGTCCTTCTTTGCTCCTCCCTGATTTGAGCAAAATAAATGGCTTTTTCTTGGTTAACTCGCGAGCTGATTTTAGAAAGTTTGGGCCGTCAGAAATAGATTCCAGATAACCAATTACCACTTCTGTATTTGGATCATTGGCAAAATATTCTAGAAAGTCATTTTCGCTTAGATCGACTTTATTCCCTAAACTTACAAAATGAGAAAAACCCACTCCTTTTTTATTTGCCCAATCCAAAATCGCAGTACAGATGGCTCCGCTTTGAGATATGACAGCAATATTCTTTTTAACCGGCATATTCAATGAAAAGGAAGCGTTTAATCTGTTTATCGGGCTGATCACCCCTAAACAATTGGGGCCCAAGACCCTGATTTTGTATTTTTCTGCTACCTGCTTGATTGCTAACTGTAAATCTTTGCCGGCCTGGCCAACCTCGGCAAACCCGGCAGAAATGATGATGACATATTTTATTTTTCTCTGCCCACATTGTTCTAAGACCGCTGGAACTGTTATCGCTGGCGTTGAGATAATCGCCAAATTAACTTCAGTAGGAATGTAAGAAATCTTCGGATAGCATTTTAAGCCCAAAATATTTGTCTCATCAAAATTAACCGGATATATCCGGCCTTCAAATTTCCCGTCTAGCAAATTTTTTACCAAGCTAAAACCAATCTTGGTTGGATTTGCTGATGCTCCAATCACAGCAATTGACCTTGGCTTAAAAAAATCATTGCCTAACAAATTATCCCTCCTAAAAAATTATTTAGCTTGGCTTTTGATCATCCACTGCCAGATTCTGGTGTAGCAGGCGCTGGCTCTTCGATCTTTGGCTGCTCAATCGCCGGAGCTGGTGTTTCTACCTTAGGAGTTTCTGGTGTAGGTACAACTGTTTGAGGTGGCTCTGTCTTCGGTAATTCTAAGGGTGTTGGATTTTCTAATAAGGCATTTAGCTTTTTGTTTAAATTATTTAGCTCAGTTTTTTGTTTTTGTATAGCACTTTGATTAATAGAATTGGCAACATAGTATGTGACTCCCCCCAAGATTGCTGAAATCAGTATGCCCCCTACCACTATAACCAGTGGCCCTCGCCAGTTAATAGGCTCTTTGGGCTCCTGAGGAACGTGGGCTGTCTGATAAGTCGTCTCTGGTTTACTTTGCAAGTCTGAGATTCTTGGAGCTGGTGACGGAGGTGTCTGTGATTCAGCTTCCACCGAGGCTGGGGTTGGAGTCTCAGTTTGCGGTAGAGATGCCTCAACTGGCGTTTGTGGATAGGCTAGTGAAACAGCAGGAGTGCCAGAGCCTGATGAAGTTGATCCGCCTGAAGATTGTCCCTCAATGTCCTTAGCTAAGTTCACTTTAACATCGTCCGGCCGACCAAACCCGCTATAGAATGATCGCCCTGCCGGGTGTGAGTTGTTATTATCCGGAGGTTGTACATTATTTTTATTTGTATTTGGGTTTATTGTATCGACCATTTTGTTTTTACAGGCTAAACGTGTTTGCCATTTTAACTAAATCCTCGCCGTAGCCTCCCCCTTCATTAAATATATAGGTTTTTCCGCCAACTGAAAAGACTATTGCCGTCACCTGAGTATTGGAAGAAACCGAAGTATAGGTATATTTAGTTGCTGGGGTCCCGGCAATTGTAATTTTTTCTGGGGTAACCCCGCTGATGCTGCCGTATTCCGCGTTTGCCTCATCAATTGTCTTGCTGCTGACTTGCAACATTACAGGAGCGATAAAATCACTTCCCTGTGGAACGGTCGCTGGTAAGTCTTGATTGCTAAAAGCAATTAAAGAAAGTGATTTATTGGCCGGGTTAGCACCATAATCCTGATACTTCCAACCTAAAGGATATCTGACCTTGAAGCCATATGTTGCGTTCGAATAAGTAGTCCAACCTTTCGCTGGGTCCTCTGCCGGAGCCTGAGTTGTCGTGTACTCTTTGGCAATCCATCCTTCCTTGCCATTGTAGGATACCTTGTACCAACCATCCAGTTCTTGCGAAGCCTCCAACTGCGTTTTATTGGGAATTAGAGTTAGCCTCTCCGACTTTGAACTGCGTTCTTTTCTCAAAGAAAGCCCGCCATCAGCATTGATATAAATCGTGGTTGTCTTTTTGAGCGGTCTATCACCTGTTTCAACTTTAACGTCTTGCTTTTTGCCGTCGCTGGGCTTGAGACTATTCACTTTATAAAATCCATAAAAAATGAAAAATAAAGCAAAGGCTAAAATAACACTGATGATTACTCTTTTTTTCTTATTAGTGCCAATCTTTGGTCTGGATTTACGTTTTAGATTTCGGGATAGCATCTACTATACCCCCTTGATTTCCTTAATCTTCCAAAGGTTATTATCTTTTACCAAAATAATATTTTTTTCAAAAGTCTTATCTTCTGTCGGCCAAAATCCCGTGACCAATACCGTACTTTGGTCGCCATCAATCGTCTGCGAAGTGTCAGTAATAGTTATCTTGTCCAGTTCTTTATCAAACTCCAGAGCAGCCTTGATATCCATCTCTTGCTGATCCGTCGCAAGATAAAGTTTTGCCTTGTCCATAGAATCATTTCTAACTTCATTAATGAAGTTTCTGACCACATCAACCGGCGCATAATTGTTTTCATCTTTGGTAGCCTCAACTTTTTTGATCTCTTTGTTTATTGCATCTATTTTTTTTGCATTTTCCTGTTTTTTTGTAGCTGCAACTGAACTTTGCCAAGACCAAATCCCGATCACTGTTCCGATGATCAGGATTCCTATAATAACCATCAGGCTAATTATGATTTTTTTATTCATTATTCTCCAATAAACGTTTTAGTATCAACGATAGATGCTGTGTTTATCGTAATCGGCTTCGAGGTAGACACCCTTTTGCCATTTACAATCTTGTAAACCGTATAACTTGGATTCCCCTCGCTTGCATTGATTGTCTCAATTGATAAACCACCATGTCCCGAATAATTTTGACCGCTAACCTTTAGAACCCAACCACTGGAACATTGACCGGACTGATAACTTGCACATTTTTCTACGTCATAAACACCTTGTGAGCCATATAGGCTCAAAGAGATACTGCCATCAGGTGATTTGATGGCCTGGATAGAAACATCCATAAGGACTAACGGAGTCGTAGCCGGCTGATTATTTTGAGTACTCGGAATCGTGACATTCGGTGTCGTGTTTTGAGTATTTTCCTTGCCTTTTAGGTTTTCCGGGGTTTGCTGATCGTTGTTTGCTGCCTGGTTACTATTTGCCTTTTCGTTGGTTTTATTAAGCTCATTGCCTTTACTTTGAGACAAATATAAACCGCCGCCGCCTAATAGCCCTAAAACAACTATTGAAGCAGCGACAATAGATAGTCTTTTTTTATTTTTTAAATATGGCTTTATCTTCATCATTTACACTTTCTTCACTTTCAATTTTAGCACGAATGGAATCAAAATTCATCAAGCCTTTTTGCGCCCCGACATTTTGAATTACGCTGGCAGCATTGTAGGCAGCCATTTTCATCGAAAATTCTATGCTACAGCCTAGGAATCGTACCGCCACAAAAGTTGCCCCATATGCGTCTCCTGATCCGGTTGTTTCTATGACGTCAACCTTATATGCACGCTGATTATAGATTTTATTATGATCGAAAACGTAACTTCCGTTGCCCCCATCTGTGACTACGACAATCCCTTTGGTCTCTTTTCCTAACTCTTGTAACAAACTTTTTATGTCATGCACTTTTAAATGATTATTTTTGCTCAAGACAAGTTTCATCGCCTCGTCCCGATTTAAAATCAAAACGTCTGTTATCTCTAGAAAACCCTTCATATCGTGATAGCCGCCTTCAAGCTGCTCACTTCCGGGATTCCAAGCAACGCATATATTGTGGGCTGAAGCATAAGCAAAAAGTTCAGGAATTATGTCGGCAGAATTGCCGGTCAGGGAAGAAAGATAAAACCACTTAGTTTTAAATGGTCGCCAATCATTTACTGACAAATGATTGTTGGCACCTCTATATAAAAACATCGTGTGGTCTTTTCCTGGAATCCCTACAATCATTGATAAAGCCGTATGGTATTCACGATTTCTCAAAACAAAGTCACAATCAACCCCAACTGATTCAAGATCGTGGACCAAAAGGCTGCCCGTACCCTCAGCTCCGACGCTAACCACAGCTGAAACTTGCAGACCAAGTCTAGCAAAGCAAACGGCAGAATTTGCTCCGCCCCCACCATAAGTAAATTCGGTTGATTCTGGGATAATCTTCGAACCATATTCAAAAGCTATCAGACTTTTTGTCGGTGCATAAGGATTTTTGACTATTTTTCCTTTTGATGTCATAAAGAAAACATCCCGGGAAGCTCCGCCTATAGTAATAAAATCAAACAATTGTTCTCCTTACTTTTTCTTTAATAAACTTGATTCATTCATACTTTGCGGTTTATCTAACAACATTATATCAAGAATTGTTGGAGCGATATTCCCCAGCTTTGGGTCACCAACATCCCTAAGGTGAGCATTTTCTTCATTCAGGTAGATAAAAGGTACCGGGTTAGTTGTATGCGAAGTCACCGGGTTATTTTCATCATCTAGCATTTTTTCGGCATTGCCATGATCGGCGGTAATCAAAATCTGGAAGCCTTTTTTCTGTGCCTCGTTGACTAAATCGCCCAGACACCGATCGACAGATTCACAAGCCAAAATAGTCGCTTCCAGATTCCCCGTATGCCCAACCATGTCAAGATTCGCATAGTTTACAACTGTAAATTGATATTGATCTAAATTTTTGATCAGTTCAGTTGTGATTTCTCTGGCACTCATTTGCGGTGAAAGGTTATATGTTTTTACCTTTGGGGAAGGGATCAAAATTCTTTTTTCATTTTCAAATATTTCTTCTCTACCACCATTAAAAAAGTATGTGACATGGGCATATTTTTCAGTCTCCGCGATATGCAGTTGAGTAATATCACGATTCGAAAGTACTTCAGCTAGACATTTCTTGACTACTTTTTCTGGGAAGGCAATGCCTTGGATTGGTAACCCTTTCTCATATTCAGTCATTGTTACAAAATACAGGTTTTTTAAAACTTTTTTCCTTTCAAATCCAGAAAAATTTAATTTGACAAAGGCTTCGCTTAACTCTCTCGGCCGATCCGAGCGTAAGTTAAAAAAGATAAGCGCGTCGCCATCTTTTATCTTCCCTTCTTCAGTTAAAACTATCGGTTCGATAAATTCGTCAGTTATTCCCTCTTGGTATAAATCATTTATTGTTTTCGATAAATCACTGCTGGGTTCCCCCTCGCCACAGACCAATCCATTGTAAGCCTTTGCGATCCTCTCCCAACGCTTATCTCGATCCATGGCATAGAAGCGCCCAGTAATAGTAGCAATCTCTCCTATTTTGTATTCAGCAATTTTTTCTTCTAAGTTTTTAATGTATTTCAAAGCAGTTTTTGGCCCAACATCGCGACCATCGGTAAAAACATGAACAAAAACTTTTTTCACATCAGCTTCCTTTGCCATTGCCAGAAGTGCAAATAGATGATCTTGGTGTGAGTGAACCCCACCGTCACTCAAAAGACCCATCAGGTGTAGTGGCCTGTTTTCTTTTTTGACGTAAGCAAAAGCATTTTTAAAGACATTGTTTTCGAAAAAAGATTTATCAGTAATCGCTTGAGATATCCTAGGCAGGTCCTGCCGGACAATACGCCCAGCGCCAATGTTCAGATGCCCTACTTCGGAATTACCCATTTGGCCTTTGGGCAAACCAACCTTTTCTCCTGAAGCTGAGAGAGTCATATGTGGATATTTGGACCAATAATAATTAAAGTTCGGTGTATCTGCCAAACTAATAGCATTCCCCGGACCGGCCGGGGCTATCCCCCAGCCATCCAATATAACGAGTAATACCCTCCTATCCATAAATATAATTTTAGCAGAGAATGAGTAATTATAAATAGCTTTGGTCATTAAAATTCTGTTTTCAATAATTTATAAGTTGTGCGTTCCGATAGGCGAACCAGATAGCGCTGAGACAAGAATTATATTTGCAATCCGAACATACTTAAAAATTCTTTATAGATAAAATAAAAGAGGAGAATAAAGAAAATGACTGCAATTGTCTTGTAGATAATATGGTGTCTCAAATATTTTTTTCGTTCTTTGTGAAACATAACATCCAGCAGCTCATCTCCGAAATAAATTGAAATAAATGTTCCAATAGCCGAAATAAAAATAATACCCCAGTACGGCCAAGGGTTGGTTAAAACCTTATGAAAGGTATTGGTAATTAGGGTTTCGCTATAGATCTGAGAGTTATTTATCAGTAGTTGGATATTTAGACCAATTGCAATAACCCAAACCAATATTTCTGAATATACCATACGCATGCCCGTAATAAGACGAATCGGGAAGTCGAGTAACAAACCACCATCGGCTATTGGAGTTGCAAGTACGAATGCACTCCAAGTTATCGCACCAAGAGCAAAACCTGAAGAACCATATTTAATAACCAAAAAAGATGTATAAATTGAAAGAATTGCGAGCCCAATTAAAAAGCGTATGAGTTGAGATTTTTTGGTTTCATCATGTATTAGAGCTTGAATTTCAATCTTCATTCATTAAATATTACCACAAAAAAACTGGGCGGATTAGCTATTTTGCATCTGCTCGCTCCACAAACGAAAGTGAAAGTGGGTTATTAATATAATCAAACTATCGATTTACCCTTCACAGACCCAGTGTAGCAACGTAGGAAGTCAGCTTACTGTATATGTATTTGTGTTCCATTTGGCAAGCCAAAGTGCGCTGGAACAAAAAATTCATTCTTTTGTTGTTTTTTGATTACTCCCTGCCGAGAGGTCTTTGTAAATTAGATAGGTATAGGCGATGCCGAAAAAGGTCAGGATAAAGTTTGCAACTAACGAAAATGCTCCCTGAGCTATATTTATAACCAAGACATTTGGAGTAATTCTTTGAACAGAAGAGATCGCCCCAGAGATAACAACTATGAGAAGTAATCGGCCAAAGACAGGCCAAAAATAGCCTCTGACAAGTTCTCGGCTACGCCTCAAGGCTTCTAGTTTATGATTATTTTCTAAGACAAAAACAGGTGCGACCAGGCTAAGCATCACCCCGATGATAATGGCCGGGATTATCAAAAAGATTAATCCTACTGCTATCAATAGCCCAGTGATAATGGATATGAACAAGTAGCTAGGGAAATATTTGATGCCATATTTCAAAACGTCTTTGATGCTTTCTTCTTTTTGTTCACCAAAGCTGAAAACCAATTTATTCATGGCGAGACTTAGCGGTGTGCCAAATAGAACAAGGATGATAATAATGAAAATTATTCCGATTACTAGTCCGATAAGACCTTTTAACAGAGTCATTGCTATGATCAATACCAGGATAGACAAAATCCCAGCAGCGATCAAGATAGCCATGGTTAGCAGATAATACAAAAGGTACTTTTTCCAACCTCCAGCAAAGATGCCCCATGAATCTTTCAATAAGTTATCTATTCCTCTCAGCTTTTTTGGATTTTCTATTTCTACTGAAGTTTTTTGTACTTCTTCCTTTTTTGTTTCTTTAGCCATTTAGCTCCTTTTCAATTTCTAACAATCGATTATACTTACTCGTCCTTTCACCTCGTGCCGGTGCCCCTGCCTTGATCTGTCCGGCTCCCGTGCCGACTACCAAATCTGCGATGTAGGAATCTTCTGTTTCTCCACTTCGGTGAGAAACAAACACTTTATAACCGTTTGCCCGAGCCAGTTTGATAGCGTCAAAAGTCTCGGTGATTGTGCCGATTTGATTCATCTTGATCAAAACTGAGTTAGCAGCATTTAGATCAATCCCTTTCTGAATCCTGGTAACATTTGTAACAAAGAGGTCATCTCCAACCAATTGAACTTTGTCTCCGATACGTTCACTCATCATTTTCCAACCATCCCAATCTTCTTCTGCCAGACCATCTTCAATCGAAATAATCGGATATGTCGCAAGGAATTCTTTGTAAAGGCTAACTAGCTGGACCGCGCTTAGAGAAACACTGTCACCGTTTAAGACATACTTTTCGTCACTATCATCCTTGTAGAGTTCGTTTGCCGCAACATCCAAAGCCAGATAGACGTCCTCACCTGGTTTGTAGCCAGATCCTACGATTGCTTCAAGTACTAGATCCAAAGCCTTGTTATTTGATTCCAGATCAGGAGCAAAACCGCCCTCATCTCCTAGGGAAACATTGAGCTGTTTGCTCTTGATAATTTCTTTGAGGGTCATATAAACCTCTGCCGCAATTTTGACGTTTTCTGCCACGCTATCACGATTTGGCATAATCATGGTTTCCTGAATATCGACATTGTTATCGGCGTGTTTGCCACCATTTAAAATATTGAAAAACATTTTTGGCATTACAAAATTGTTTTCTGACAGCTTCAGATCCGGCTGCCATTTGCCGTCTTGCTCAAATATTGCTCTAATATATTTATATAAAGGGAGATTAAGCATTTTAGATGCTAATCTGGTAGATGCTCCTGAAACGCCTAATATAGCGTTCGCCCCAAGTTTTGACTTATTTTCTGTCCCGTCTAGCTCGGTTAATATTCTATCAATGTTTTTTTGATCAAAGACATCTTGACCTACTAAAGCTTCTTTGATCTCGTTATCAATATGTTTTATGGCCTTTTCTACCCCTAATCCATGATAGGCCTTGCCCCCGTCTCGAAGCTCGTGGGCTTCAAACGTTCCGGTCGAAGCTCCACTCGGTACAGAAAAATCACCCCACTTCTGATCTGCTTTCACAGAAACGCGAAGAGTTGGATTGCCTCGGGAATCTAGTATTTGAATCGCTTTGATATCTTCTATTTTCATAAATCACTAAGTCAACCAGATGTAAGCAACAATACCACCAATGAGTAATAAGACTGCAACAGTAATACCGGCTATCAAAATAATTTTCAACTTTTTATCACTATCTTCTGGGTCCATAGAAGCTGTTGATGTTTGACTTATCGGTGAAGATGGGACAGGGGGGGCTGAGTTTTTGTCATACATTGGATCTTGGAAAATGGTTGCAGGGTCTGGCGGGATCGGCACGGCTGAAGGCATCTGAGGAATGGCTGATTGATCCAATGGTGAAGATGAATTAAAGGTTGATTGCTCTGGCTGAAAATCGTTTTTGCCTTTTTTCTCAAATAAATCCGCAGGCTCAGCTGGGTTGTCCATGCTTATCTCTATTGGTTTAATTGGACCTGCTATTTCGTTCTCTGGGGCTGTCACTGGATCGGGTTCTTGACTAACAGGCTCCTGAGCTGGTTCCTGTGGGTACACAGGTGCTTCTGTTGGCAAATCTGGGGACGACGGGGCTACAGGTTCCTCCATTTTTGGTACATCAGATGGCAAATCTTCCGTAACAATAGGTTTTACCTCATCTGCTACTGGTTGGTTTTCGGGTACGACTGGTTCAGGAGGAAACGAGGGTTTAGTCCCTCCTTCCAAATCAGAAACCGGGACAGACTCATATGCCTCTGGCTTTATCGGCATCAAATCGTTCTGTGGAGCAGGAGGTGTTTCTGGGAATTCGTCAGCGGTAGTCGTTTCGGCTTCATCTTTTTCCGATGAAGGGCTTTCTTCGGTTTTTGGAACATCAGTTGTCTCTGACTTATCGGCTTCTTCCTCCAACGCTGCATCAACTGCTGGGACAGATTGTTCGCTTTTTGTATCCGGTGTCCCTTGTAGGCTATTTTCAGCCTCAGGAACTTCTATACCACAGTCAACGCAGACATATTTCCCATTTACGTTCAATAATTCTTTATTACATTTTGGACAATTCATAATACCCTCCAAAGGTTTTTCTTTATTATGTCAAAAAAATCATGATTCGTCATTTATTTTTTCTTCCAAGATGTCTATCTCTTGTTTCATTTTTGAAAGCTCTGAGAGGACTATCCTTTCTTCTGCCGCCGCTACCAGTCTCCTGGTCGAGTCTATAACGTCAGGGTTGACAGAGATAGAGGTTGCCCCGTATTCAACCATTTTTTGGGCTACTTCCGGATAGACGCTTGGGGCTTGCCCACAGATAGAACAGGTTACTTCGTGATCTCGGCATACTTCACAAGTCCTTTTGATCATCCACTGGATTGCTTCATAGCGTTCATCGAATTCTTCTGCGACAACACTAGAGTCTCTGTCTAATCCTAGTACCAGCTGTGTCAGATCATTTGAACCTATCGAAACCCCGTCTATGCCCATCTCACAGAATTTATCAATCTCGATCACCGCCGAAGGAACTTCGACCATAATCCAGAGTTTGAAATCAGGATCACTTTGTTTATTCAATCCGGCATCTTCAACGATTTTTTTGACTTTGGCAAATTCATCAGTCCGTCTGACGAACGGAATCATTAGATGCAAATTATTATAATTTTGGCGGACTCTCTTAATTGCTTCCAGCTCAAGACTAAACTCTTCCGGGTCTTTGAGATATCGGAAACAACCGCGGTAACCAATCATCGGGTTGTCTTCTTGCTGTTCGAATTCTTCTCCACCTTTTAATCCTCGATATTCATTTGTCTTGAAATCCGTCGCTCTATAGACTACCGGCCTTGGATGAAACGCTTTCGCAAACGATTCAAGTCCTTTGGCTAGTTTCGTAATATATTCTTCCTGACGACCTTCTTTGATCATCTTCTTAGGATGTTCCTTGATTGCTTCCATGATGATAAATTCAGCCCTTAGCAATCCAACGCCGTCAACGTTCATTTCGGCCACCTTTTCTGCCAGCTCCGGTTCACCGAGATTAACATAAATTTTTGTAGCAGTGATCGGTGAAGACTCCGCTATAGTGACCGTGGAATCTGTTTGGGTTCCTTGTTTTTTAACTTCAATTTTTCCTTCATAAACAAAACCGTTTTTACCATCAACTGTTACGACCTGGCCATTTTTTAGATCTTTGGTAGCGGTTTCCGTTCCGACTATACAGGGAATGCCCAGTTCCCTCGAAACAATCGCTGCATGGCAAGTCCTCCCTCCTTCATCGGTGATAATCGCATTTGCTCTTTTCATTGCCGGAACATAGTCAGGAGTGGTCATTTCCGTAACCAAAACATCGCCTTCCAAAATCTGATCAATCTCACTCGGGCTATGGATTATTTTGACTGGTCCAGATGACATTCCCACGCTTGCTGCCTGACCTTTCAAAATTATTTCGTGTTTTTCTTCGTCTGATGATGTCTCGGCTTGATCGTTGTCGTTGTTTTTTTTATCGTCCCCTTTTTCTTCAAGTGTTGTTACCGGCCGACTCTGAACCATATAAACCTTGTTGTCTTCTATAGCCCACTCAGTATCTTGGGGTTGGCCATAATGATCTTCTATTTTCAAGGCAATTTTCGCCAACTCTTTGATTTCTTCGTCACTGATTTTTTGTTTTTCTTGTAGTGAAACGTCCACTGGAATACTTGCTTTTTTCAGATCAGACAAATCGTCTGTATCACTCGAACCTGATTCCCTGGTCAATTTCCAGGCTTGCTTATATACCTCTTTGCTTGTTATTTCTAAAGTCTTTTTATCTATCAAATAACGATCCGGAGTAATCGCTCCCAGGACAACTACTTCACCTAGTCCATAAGCTGCTTCGATTGAAATATGGTCCATGTCATTGTTACTAGGGTCGACTGTGAACATTACTCCGGCAGTATCAGAATTAACCATTTTTTGGATAGGGACCGCAATCCCAACATCTAGCTGTCCGAAGCCTTGCTCTGCCCGATAGTAAATTGCTCTGGCTTCAAAGAGAGAGGCCCAACATTTCCGCACCGCCTCCAAAACCTTTTCTTTGCCAATGACATTCAAATAGGTCGCTTGTTGGCCGGCAAATGAAGCTCCAGCCAAATCTTCGGCTGTTGCGCTCGACCTGACAGCTACATATAGATCTTCCAACTGTGTCTCACTATCCACGCTTAACTTCATATAAGCGTCAATTATCTCTTTTTGAAGATCTTCCGGCAAAGAGGTCTCAATAAATATTTTTTGAACCTTTTCGGCTCTGTCTTGCAAATCTTTTGAATTTTCTTTATCGAACCCTTCCAACAATGAACTAATTTTTTGTTCAAGGTCTGTCTTTTTAATATGTTCAAAATATGCCTGGCTTGTGATAATAAACCCCGGCGGTACAGGTAATCCTGCCTGAGTCAGTTCCCCCAGGTTTGCCCCCTTTCCGCCGACTAACTCTCCGTCATCTTTTCCTACTTCAGTAAACCAAACTATACTTTTTGACATATGCCCTCCAAACCAAGAATTAACTGCCAGTTAAATCTGATAAAGTTATTTTGTATGTTTCGCCTTTATTAATTTTGTTAGCCAAGATAAGCTTTGCCAGGAAGCTTTCGACTCTATCTTGCATTACTCTTCTTATCTCACGAGCCCCGGACTCTGGTTTGTACCCGGCTTCAATCAAATAGTTGATGGCTTCATCATCAATTTCAATCGAATATCCCCGTTCTTTCAGATTATTCGTCAGAGAGACAAACATGAGTTTAGTTATCTGTAAAAGCTCTTCTTTAGTCAGCGGCCTAAAGATGATTACCCCGTCAAAACGGTTTAAAAACTCAGGTCTGTAAATATTTTCACTTTGCAAATAGTCAAGAAGTTCCGTCTTTAAAAGATTTAGGTCTTTACCTTGGCCGACACCTTCTCGAATCAAATTGGCTCCGGCATTGGAAGTAGCAATAATGATCGAATTGGTCATGTTGACCTTCTTGCCCATCCCATCGGTTATATAGCCTTCATCGAGCATCTGCAAAAATAAATTCAAAATATCCGGGTGAGCTTTTTCTAGCTCATCCAAAAGAACAACGGAAAACGGTTTCTCGCGAACCTTTTTGACAAATTCCCCACCTTCCAATTCATTTGTTTCAGGGACTTTTTTGCCGATAAAGCGATCTATACTAGAAACGCTTTGGTATTCATTCATATCCATTCTAACCAAAGCATCCTCATTATCGAAATACGACCAAGCCAAAGCCTTTGAAAGCTCAGTTTTCCCCACGCCTGTTGGCCCCAAGAAAAGGAATGTCCCAATAGGCCGTTTGTTATTTGTAACGTTCGTCCTAGCCCTTCTTAGGGCGTCTGATACCGCTTTTACTGCCTCTAACTGACCAATGACTCTCTGATGTAGCTTCTCCTCGAGGTTCAGAAGGACTTCTTTTTCTTGATCTTGAGCTGAGGCAATCGGGATATTGAGGCTTTTCCCTTCGATTAGATCAATTGTATTTTTGTCTAGTACCTTGCTTCCACTATTTCTAGCTGCTGAACAAATACTGCTCAACATATCGACTGCTTTACCCGGAAATTCTTTTTCGCTGATAAATTTTTCTGCCAAGCTATAAACTTCTTTTAAGGCATTGTAACTTATCTCTAGTTTATATTTGTTTGAGTAATACAAACTCAGATCCTGGAGAATCTTCATTGTCTGATTTTGATCCA
The DNA here is from genome assembly GCA_028718325.1 of Patescibacteria group bacterium. GTDB lineage: Bacteria > Patescibacteriota > CPR2 > UBA1875 > CAIMLA01 > JAQUMB01. Next base: position 11,274 of record JAQUMB010000004.1, on the reverse strand, counting down.
TTGGCGCTATGTCTATTTTCTCAAAATTAGCTGAGATCTGAGACTTTGGCGTAATATAAGTCTGATAATTTTCTTTTGTGGTTGTACCGATAACCTTGATCTTTGAACCTTGAAGATAAGGTAATATAACGTCTTCTACATTGGCTGTTCCGACCTTCCCCGTATTGCCGATAAAAAGTTTTTCGATACCATCGATAAATAAGATGATGTTGCCAGCCACCGAAGCTTCTTTCAAAATCGAAAGCATCCTGACGCTTATTTCACTACTGTCTTTGGCCCCAGCCAAAAGAGCTGGTACATCCAAAGAAACAACTCTCCTATATCGAAGCTCCGATAATGTTTTACCCCAATACAGTTTTTCGGCCAAACCGTAAACAATTGATTTTTTTCCTACTCCTGATTCGCCGACCAAAATACAGTTATCTTTTTGTTCCTTTGTCAAAGCATTTTCTATTTGATATAAAGTATCTTCTCGCCCTGCCACTGATAAGTCGCTGAAAGATCCTGAGGAGGTAATATCGCTACTATATTTGTCTAGGTTTAGGGTATAGCCAGAAGCCCATCCTTGAGCCATTCCCGCACTAGATGCTTTCATCTTTTCCTGAATAGTCTTTGGGTAATCGAACTTGTCAAAAAGAAGATTGCTCCAAACAACAATATTGGCAAAATCACCATCGTTTAGCTCTAGCTCTCGGAGTATTTCATCCTTTGATACGCTAACTTTGACTAAGCCATAAAAGATGTTTGCACTTGTCAAACGTGGCTCTTTTTGGTTTAAAGCCAAATCTATTGCTTCTGAAAAAACTTTTTCTAAAATATCTGCATCCGATATTTGTGTAATTGAGGATAGCAACATTTGAATCTGGTCGCTGTTTATTCTCATTTCTTTCAAGACAAACCCGACTCTTTTCGATCTAATGATTGACTGGAAAAAGTTGTTGAGTGAATTTGGGGAGCTGTCAAGTTTCCCTAATTTCGCGACCAATTCTAGATCTGATATTTCATAAATGTTAAAAGATTCGGCTTCTGGGCTCAAAAGTATCTTATCTTCTATTTCCCTAAAGTACTTTTTTATAAAAAATAAAATGGGTAGGGAAAACAAACCAATAAATAGGATGACTCTAAAAAAGAAATTTAGGCTGCTAATCCCTGTATCAATATAAAAACTAGATATTATAGCTATCGCAGACAAAAAACCGGCAATGATAAAAACTTCTAATAAGAATATGAATAATTTCTTGTCAACGATATTTTTTAGGGATGCGGCGTTGATATTCTTACTGTTTTTTGTAAAGACAATTGGTTTTGTTATCGCCATAACGAATCTCCTGCCAAAATGTAAGCGATCGAGAAAAGCAAAATGCCTGGCATCAGAAGCCAGGCCAACATAAACATAATAGATAATACACTTACGATTGCCAAAGCAAACGCACAAATAATCAAAATAAATATTCTCATAAAGATAGCAACCCCTCGAGAAACTAGGTTGTCTAACAGCCAATCCCGTAAACCATCAATTCCCTTTCCTCTCTCTTTGACCATTTTTTTCCATGGAGAGAAGAAAGTTTTTATCACTGTTTTGACTGAAAATGAGTTTACCGTATAAACAAAGGTTGCTTTGATGAAATCCAACAGATCGAAAAAGCCTTTTGAATACCACCAAGCTATAAGGGTAGGGAAAAGTTTTATATAACCCATAATTTAATTATAGAACATTATTGTACTTGAACAAAGTCATATCTATATTCGATTATCCGACCCAAAAAGCCTTATTTTTGCCTCCACCACATCTTCTATGGCTTCAATTTCTTCCGGCAGATATTCATAAGGAACTATTTCGTCAGGATTTTCTGCCAACTCATCACGCAAAGTTTCTGTATAGGCCATTCTTAATTCAGTATTGACGTTGATTTTAGCAATTCCACAGGAGATAGCTCTCTTTATTTGATCATCGGGGATACCTGAGCCCCCATGCAAAGACATCGGGATACCAATTTCTTTTATTTTCGCCAATCTTTCTATATCTAATTTTGGTTCGTTTTTATAAATCCCATGGATATTGCCAACCGAGACTGCTAATATATCAATCCCCGTCTCGCTAACAAACTTTTTGGCCATTTCCGGATCGGTCAACGTCTTTTTATCAATGATTATCTGTTCACCGTGCATTTCACTCGACCCTGCGATGTGGCCAAGTTCGCCTTCAATTGTTAAATTCCTTTGATGAGCCATCTCGGCTGCCGCTTTTGTCAGTTTAATATTGTCTCCATCAGGTAAGCCCGACCCATCGAAATGAACAGAAGTGTATCCACTCGCAATCGCTTCTTTGACCGTCTCTAAACTTTTGCCATGATCTAAGTGCAAACCAACAGGTATTCTCAGGTCCTTGGCTAACTCTTTGACAATATCAAATACCAGCGCTGGTTCAAGAAACGACATCTCTTTTTCGCTTGTCTCGATAACAACCGGCGATTTGAGCTTCATCGCTGCATTGATTATCGCCTTTATCGCTTCCAACGTTGAAACGTTGAAAGCGCCTATCGCATAACCTTCTTTTTTCGCATCAAGATAAAGATCTTTTGTTGTTACTAACATTATTTTTTGGCTTTTTTATCACTTAGTTCAAAGGCACCGACTATCTTTGAGAACTCATGATAATCTAAGCTTGCTCCACCGACCAAGATACCATCAAGTTTCTTGGATTTGGCGAATGAATTAACATTCTTTTCATCGATGCTACCTCCATAAATGATTCTAACCTCCTTGGCCGCTCTCTCTCCATACAATGCCTTGATCAGGTTGCGAACATCATCAGACATTTTTTCGGCTTCTGTAATTTTACAAATCCGCCCAGTGCCGATTGCCCAAACGGGTTCGTAAGCAATAACAACTTCGGCAACTTCACTCGCCGTTAGGCGATTCAGGGCCGCCTCTAGCTGATTGACTACGACGATTTTTGATAAGCCGTCTTCTTTATCATGGAGTGTTTCGCCAACGCATATTATCGGAGTTATCTCATGTGCTACAGCCACTTCTGCCTTTTGAGAGATAACTTTATCGTTCTCGCTAAACATTAATCTTCTTTCAGAATGTCCAACGATGACATACTTAACAAAATGAGCTAAAGCTACAGCCGAGACTTCACCAGTGTATGCCCCCTCCTCTTTGTAAAAAAGGTTTTGAGCACCCAAACTGAGGTTCGTTCCTTTAAGCTCAGCAGAAGCCGGATAGATATCGAGAAAACTAGGGCAAATCACGACTTCCGAATCCTTGATCTTTGCCAGCTCTTTCTTTAACCGTTCAATGGTTATGGTGCTTTCTGGAACAGTAAAATGAAGTTTCCAATTCGCAACCACTAATTTCTTATTCATATTTTTCTTTCCCCCTCCAAAATAGATATTTGAAACTTACTTAGATTATACAGCTAAATCAAATTATAATTAAATTATTCTAACACCTTTACCCCAGGCAGTGTTTTGCCTGATAAAAATTCTAGCGAAGCACCTCCGGCCATTGATACATATCCAAACTGCTCTTTCATGTTGCCCGGCAGAGCTGCTATTGTGTCTCCTCCTCCCACCACGCTAAAGGCACTAGATGAAATGATCGCTTTGGCTGTGGCTATCGTTCCGTTTCTAAAAATTGGATTTTCCGTATATCCCATCGGGCCATTCCAAAAAATAGTTTCTGCAAACTGAAGCCCATTTGAATTTTGCATAATTGTAGACTCGCCTATGTCTAAAATCATCTCATTTGCAACTAATAGTGAGGATTGTTTGTCAACCGCTATGTTATCATCAACTGATTTTCCGACTAAAACATCTTCCGGCAAAAAGACATCGACGTTTCTATCATTGGTATTTTTTAAGATTTCCTTTACAACTTCAACTGAACTGACCTCAACGACGGATTTCTCCATCATAAGGCCTTTGGCTAACAAAAAGGTATTAGCGATAGCTCCGCCTAAGATAAGAGTATCTATCTTGTCAATTAAATTGTCTAAAAGATCTATTTTGTCAGAGATTTTAGCTCCACCCAAAACGAGGGCTAATGGACGCTTTGGTTCGATCAATATCTTTGATAAATTTTCTACTTCTTTCTGTAAACAAAATCCGGCATAACTATCTATAATTTTTGCTACACCGACTATCGAAGCGTGTTCACGATGAGAAGCAGAAAAAGCATCATTGATATATACGTCGCACCCTTTTGCCAGATCGCTGGCGAATGTCGGGTCATTTGTTTCTTCCCCGGTGCAGAATCGTACGTTTTCCAGCAGTAAGATCTCGCCCGTTTTTAGATTTTGGATTTTCCGATCCCGTTCTGCCCCAACACAACTATCAGAAAATTGAACACTTTTTTTGATCAACATTTCCAATTCATTGACAATTGGCTTTAACGAGAAAAGTATGTTTGGTCTGCCTTCAGGGCGACCCAGATGTGAGCAGATAATTACAGAATTATTCTTACTTAACAAATAATTAATTGTTTCTAAACTAGCTTTGATTCGTTCATCATCAGTGATTGTACCACCATCCATGGGTACATTATAATCAACTCGAACCAAAACTTTTTTATTCGAGATGTCTGCATCCTGTATCTTTTTCATCAACCCACCAAAATTATTCTATCAAACTATTATTTTGCTATGAAAACGGCTAATTCAGCTAGCCGACAGCTATAGCCCCATTCGTTATCGTACCAACCAATAATCTTAAAGAAGTTTTTGCCGATGTTTTTGGTAAGAAGTGAGTCGTAAATACTCGAATATTCACTACCCTTGTAGTCCATCGAAACCAGAGGATCAGTTGCTACAAATAGATACCCCTTCATTTTTCCCCTCGCCGCTTCCCACATTTTTTCTGTTATCTCCCCTGCTGTCGTCGCTTTTTCTAGCTCGACAACCACATCATTCACAGATACGGTTGGAGTCGGAACCCTAAGAGCAATTCCGTCAAGTTTGCCATCGATTTCCGGGATAACTTCTTTCAAAGCTTTTGCCGCCCCAGTAGTAGTCGGGATAATATTGAGTGCAGCAGCTCTTGCCCGACGTAAATCTTCATGAGGCAAATCAAGTATCCGTTGGTCATTCGTATACGAATGAATCGTCGTCATTAATCCACTTTTCACTCCAAAGTTATCGACCAAAACCTTGATAATCGGTGCCAAGCCATTTGTGGTACAAGATGCATTGGAAATAATGTTATGCTTTTTTTTGTCATATTCATGCTCATTCACTCCCAAAACAATCGTTTTATCATGATTTGTGGCAGGAGCAGAGATGAGAACTTTTTTCGCTCCTGCTCTAAGGTGTGCCTTGGCTAGTTTGCCGTCAGTAAAAAATCCGGTACATTCCAAAACAACGTCAACTTCTAACTCTTTCCATGGTAGTTTTGCTGGGTCTTCTTCGGCAAAAACTCGTACTTTCTGACCATTTATCTTTAAAAAGTCTTCTCCAGGAGTAATAACAGCATCATAACGACCGTAGTTTGAATCAAATTTTAACAAGTGTGCCAATGTCGTATTGTCAGTTAGGTCATTTATGGCCACAATTTCCGCGTCGGGGTACTTCTTGGTTGATAATATTTTGAAAACCTGCCGCCCAATTCGCCCAAAGCCGTTTATCGCTATTTTCATTTTGTTTTCCTCCTTCAAAGGCATTCCTGCCTTCATAATATAGCAGGTATAAAGTTTTATTTTGGATCTATCATAATTGTACTTCAGTGAAATAAATAAATGAAGCAAAATCTAGCATAAAACCTTGAATTAGCAAGCAATTTTTGCTATAATTCTAAAGTTAAAGTGGCGTTTTACACCGATAAAATGCTCTTTGATTTTATCGGAAGAGAAAGCGTAGCGAGAGTTAATCTGCGATAGCTGATAGTGACTTTCGACGTGGTCCCATCGTCTAGGGGTTAGGACGCCAGGTTTTCATCCTGGTAACAGGGGTTCGAATCCCCTTGGGACTGCCAAAATGACAGGAATGGTTTCATCCATTACTGTCATTTTAGTTCTTAAGGAGTAAGAACCCTTGAATGATAAAATGTAAAAATTAATACAGCTAATCCAAAGAGGTATTTTACTAACCCCAATATTAGTTATTTGGTCATGATAGTGGTGAGAAGCTCAGCGAATCCCCTTGGGACTGCCAAAAGAAAGCGTCTCAGCGTAAGCTGGGACTTTTTCTTTTGGCAGACTCGATGTTTCGAACCCCTGAGTGATAGAAGTAACAATTTATAGTTAGATTATAGGAAGACTAGAGCTAGCGAAAGCTGTGACGTCTTTACATAGTTGCAGGCTCTATATCAATCATAATGTATGTATAAAAGACCCACCCAACTAAAAAAACGGAAACAATCATTGCCGCTATAACAAACTTCCATTTATTGTTTTTGTTTGCACCTTCCTTAACTAGACCTATTGTGCCAGTCGAAACACCAATTATCAATATTGAGATTATCAACAGACCAAATAATTCATCTACCTGCCAATCAGCAAACAATTGGCCGGTAAACCTCGAAAAAGTAACAAGCAATATGCAGATGCTTAAAAAAACACTCCCCACATCCAAAAAATCGATTTTCTTCTTTAAAAGACTGATTGCCTTCTTGTCTGTTTGCCCCGTATCATCAACCATTATAGCCCCAGAATAATCCGTTTATACTTTTCACTCCTCACTAACATCAATACCCTCCACGATAATATCTCTTATTTACATTTGTATTATACATTTTTTGAAAGATAAATCTAAAATATTATTAATACACAAATTAAAAAGAAGCTCGGGTTTGAGCTTCTTATTTGTTTTTAGGTCTAGCGGGCAAGCCAATTAGGCTAACCCGCGGGTGCTTAGGACCTTTCTCACCCACGAGAAGAGAGGTAGCTCACGGTCGTTAGACCAACGTACAAGGTTGGGTAAGCAATCATCAATACCCAAAGCAGTCGACGAACCACCTTGAAGTAACGAGACTCAAAAAACCAAACGAATGCCAAGCCTAGGATGCACCAAATCGCTTTCACGACGAGATACATCGGTATGCTCAAGTGAAGTAATCTCTGCAATGGGTTTGCTTCGGTAGCTATCCCCTTTTGGTATAAGAACTGGGTGATTATGCAATCCACCAAAACGATGGCGCCAATGATCCAATATCCAAACCAGATTGATCTATTGCTTGATTTTTCTGAGCTAGTCACCCTTCTCCTCTCGATGTCGAGGTTCCTAAGTGAAAAAAGCTTATCACAAAAGCATTATTATGACAAGCTATTTTATAAAAATTACATGTTACTGGTTTGGTCCGTTGGGAATTCCAACGGACCAAACCTTTGACAAGACACTTCTACTTTACCTTGCGGCAGACATGAGACATCTAGCCTCGATATCTTTCAAGGTAATTTCAGCTTTATCGGCAAACCATTGAGCGTCTTCGAGTTTACCGAAATTGTATTTCTCGACACCCATCAAAAGATGCCAGATTCCGTACATAAGACAGTTAGATGGTGCTTGGAGGTCGACACTACTTTCTCTGTTGTTAACCTGGTGCCAGCGTCTCCATACTTTATGGGTAAAGTCTCCGAGGTTGCTTTCGACTTTTCCTGTCGGCACATTGAAAGCTTCCTGGGCATTTCTGACCGCAAGATACGGCAGGTTGTCCCCAGGTCGTTCATGAGCATAAACCGAAGCCAGCAGGTCATAAGCAACCCTGAAGGTTTCATTAAAAGTCTTATTGACTCTCAGCCTATACTCGATCGGGTATTCTTTCATTTCTCTCCCCTGTTGAACTATCCAATATAGCTGCTCGTTATCACAACCCCTAAGAAAACCTACGAACGATGTCCGTAAGCACTTGTCCTGTCAATATACTAAGAACTTCAAAAAGAAGTTAACCTTAGATTTATAATAACAAAAAATAACAGATTAAGCTAGGCCTGGATCAGACCCTTGCGTTCACTTTCCTTCAAAAACATTGCTTTGGAGAAAGCTTCTTCATAACCATCAACATTATGTCGAGGAGAAAACAAAAATTCTGCTCTTTTCCGTGGTACTTGCGGGGGGATATTATTCAGTTTTTTCATACTTTTAGCAATACGATCTATATAGTTTCTTTGGGATTCCGTAACTTCAGTGTCATTTTCATTTAGTCCCAGATCATCGACAGGAATTAGGACTCCGGTTTGATCAATCATCTCGGTAAGTGAGCCCAGAGCCGGTCCGACTACAGGTGTACCTGAAGCCATCGCCTCAGCTACCACTAGCCCAAAAGGTTCTGCCCAAAGGTTTGTCATCATAACCGCTTTGGCATTCCTCATTAATTTAGCTTTTTCTTCTAAAGTGCTCATTCCCAAATATTCATCATCCGATCCTAGTATCGGAGCGATAAACTTGTCATAATAATCTATCTCGTGCTTTTCGGCTTTCTTGCCTATCAATTTGATGGGGACACCTACTTTATGTGCTACTTCGATAGCAATATGTGGCCCTTTTTCCATACAAAATCTACCAACCCACAAAAGATAATCACCTTTTTTATTGTAATTCACTGAGTAAAAATCTGTGTTCACGGCGTTATAAACCGTTCCTAAGTGATTTTTGATATCGAAGCATTCAAGATATCGTCTAGCCTGATCTTTGCTAATGCTGACAAAGTATTGGCCGGCTTCAGAGAGGTCACGAATTAGTTTGGGTAAATGGTCTTTGGCTGGTCCATGCCAGGTTTGGACTACCGGAATATCTCCGGTATCAATCAGTTCATTCGGGTGTAAAACAATGTCGGCTTTGAATAAAAATTTGGATTGATTTTCGCGCATCTCTTGGGCATAAACAGACAAAGTATTGTCCCAGATCACATCAGGTCTTTCAGCTAGTGCCATCTCATAGGCGATGCGATTACATTCTTTTTCCTTGGCAAACGAAACTCCTTGACCTAGGGCTTCCGGAGTAGTTGCGACCAATTTGGAAGTTACTTTCGAATCACCCGAGGCAAACACATAAACATCATGTCCTCTCTTGACCATTTCTTCTTCAGCGATCGAAATAACTGTCTCAATCCCGCCGTATTTTTGCTCTTTCCCCAAAATAGGGATCACAACCGGACCAATAATACAAATCTTCATTCTTCACTCATTGTTAAACTTTAATAATTTTAGTATGTCTGCTGATAAATAGCAATCCATCTTGATTTTTTCTACTTATAGCCTATAGTGAAAGCCAGAACCGAACCTTGTCATCATCATTATGAAGAGGTGGTGATCATGCAAGACATCATCGAAGGTAGCGAAAAAGATAACGGGAATGAATGGTTTTGGATAATCGGCACAGTAGATGACTGCAGGGTCGTTACGGCTAGATATGATTTATCCTATTTCGACGATCAGCAAAGTGTTGTTCATGGTGTCGTAGCAAAGAGCCTTGCTGTTCGCTTCATCGACGATCACACATCAAAGATCATGGTTTTCACTCTTGAAAATCTCGTTCCAGTACCTTCGGGGTATTTCGAGAAGGATATGATCAACACCGTTACCTATATCGTAACCCCCGGTGGCCTACAGGTCGCAAATTGCCATGCCCACTACGAATTCGACCAAGAACAAGGGCAAGATTCATGTTTGCAAGGCATCGACCTTACCCATACTTACCAGAAAAAGTTAGATAAGTAATGGAGATGAAAATGTTCCGCAGTTGGTCACTTACCATCAGTTTCTGGGTCTTGATCGCAATCTGCCTGTTTTTTTGGTTTATTGTCTTTGAGGCCTACCATTTTATCTTCAAACTACCTACGTGGCCCTCCTTGGCCTGCACTATTGTCACCGCCATAGGTTTTTGCACTGTCACTATGTATCTTTGTCTCCAACCTCACAAAAATGACAATCGACAAAAGATTCGGGCGCCAGTTGAGTAACCAAGGTTTTGGATTCTCGACTGGCTAACCCCAATAAACAAACCTTTGAAATATAACCAATACTCTGTATACTGTTTACGTCCAACGATTTTTTGAGGAGGTGGAAGAACCTTGATTGAAACTGAGGAAAAGTATATTTTGACTCGCGGCCCAAGTGAAATAGCGCTAAACGCTTGCTATCACATATGGGTGGGGTCAAATAGCCCCATTTCCTTCGTGACTCAGGAAGCACACTACGTGGTAGAGGTAAGCTCGATCGAAAGGCCTCTCAACGAAGATGATCCCTGGATCATCTCTGGAAGACTGCCAAACAACAAGACTATTTGTGTCCGCTACTACGCCAAAGACCGGGAAGATGGCAATAACAGGACCAGCGGGATTGCTTCCTTCCAACTCAATCCTAGCGAGAGCTATTAATAACATGCCCTAAACACGATGACTACTCACAACATATGAGAGCGTCAGTTGTTTAGGGCGTTCTCTTTTTTATCACCTTATGTTTACCCCATGCGGCAAGATCATTGAAAAACTTGGTTACCTATGATATAATCCTGAAGGACTTTTTGGGGAGCAACTTCACAATCCGGAGGCCGTGTTATGGGGGCCCGATGATAATCGGACTACCCAGACCAAACCAAAGGGGACTGATGTCTTCGAAGAAACTACTCATTCTGGTTGTTCTGGTCTTGAGCGTGACCTTGCTCATGGGCTGGACTGCCGCAACAAGCATGGCAAGAACCAAAACCGTCATCCATTCAGTGACCGGTGATTTCCGATCTGTTTCAGGTTGGCAAAGCACCACATCGACTTGGTACGGTCCCGGTTGTTATGGCAACCAAACAGCTTCTGGCAAGATTATGCTGAGCAACAGTGCCAAGCACATCAAGCTTTGGGAAAAACATCCAAAGCAGTATGTGCTTTATGGCGCTGCCAATCCAAATCAGTCCCTGCCACTGGGCTCGTGGGTTGAAATCAGTTACAATCATGTCCGAATCGTGATCGAGATCGCTGATCGCGGACCAAATTCCAGAACACTAGAGCTGATGGGCGGAACCCGCAGCTACCTGGATTGGTTTGGCAAAAAGCTGGTAAGAAAAGGCGTCATCAAGCACTACACCGTCTTTTCCGGTAACCAAACCATCCAGTGGCGACAGGTTCGTAAGATAAAGTAGGATCGACCTCTAGTCGATCTGGCCTCCCTCCACCAAGTCCGCTGCCCCAGCTGAGGATTCTCCCTCAGCTGGGGCTACTCCCTTTGTGTAATCAAGTGGTGGTTTTCTTATTTTGGTATAATGTAACAAACAAAAATGAAAAATGTGCTCACTTTTGGAGGTTTGGATGGAACTCGGCTTCAGGGTTTTGAAGTTCCCGGCATTTG
>JAQUMB010000003.1 GCA_028718325.1 Patescibacteria group bacterium | reverse complement strand
AACTAGACTGTAAGAGATTAGTTCAATTATGCCTGCTGCCAGAATAGCCAAAAGTATGCTAGCGATTACCCAGAGAACCAGATAAAGTATCTTCTTTTTACTAAACATTTCTTCCTCCATATTTTTATTATTATTTTATTTCTTGAAACCTATTTTTTGTTCTGGCAGATCGGATTCGTCAATTTTTCCGAATTGTTTCTCATAATTTTCTATATTTTCGGTTAATGCGTTGTTAATTCTTTTCATGTGGCCGGGAGTTGTAAATATTCGGGCTACAACTGATCCTTGTGGAGCAAAAAGACTGATAAAATCCATTATAAACTCATCTTTTGTATGTGAGACTAATAGATTGTTTACGTAGCTCCCTTTTGCTACCTGATCGTCCATCTTTATATTGACTTGCTGCTCATTCATTCCTTTCCTTTCTTTTGAAACAAAACTTTGAATTTTACTTTATAATTATATCATGAAGAAAAGAATCGTCATTATCTATAAATCATATTTGGGCACGACTAAGCAATATGCAGACTGGTTGACAGAGTCTTTAAATGCTGATGAATTTACTTTTAACGATTTTTCTGAAAATGATTTTGAAAAATATGAAACTTTTATTATTATGTCCGGTACGTATGCGGGACAAATGCCTTTGGCTAAGTATTTAACAAAAAACTGGTCTAGGCTATTTGGCAAACAAGTCATAGCTGTGTCCGTCGGTTTTATCCCGAATGAAAAGGCAGAAAGCCAACGGGTATACTGTACTATTCCCAAAAATATTCGTGACAAAGTCGCTTATACCAAACTACCAGGAAAAATTTTAGAAGTTAACAAAAAAAATATTAAGATAGAAAATATAAATGAGATAATAAAATTGCTTTAACTATCTGTTGTTTGTTTTAGATATTGACTATTATTCTTTTTTGTGTTATCGTAGTACGAAGGTTGGTTTAACCAAAGTTCTTTACATAAGTAAATGCGAGACGGGGGGTGACAATGTCCAACGGCTTAGCTTGGTGCTCTAGATGTTGCAAGTACGTTTATCCCACTTACGCCGATGGGTACCGAGCTCTCAGCAACATGAAGCTGAAGGGAGGCAAAAGAAAGTCAAGATCAAGGGCAAAGAGAAGACCCAAGTCTCACAACGATCAGGGTGTTTATCGTTGTACCTGGGGTAACGGATTTCACGTTACTTCTCATCGCACTTACAAAAAGGCTCAATGACACGAGAGAGGAATTTGCTCATGTCGGATCTTGACGTATCGTGTCGTCTGCAAGCCCTGCTCTGGACCTGCAAGATCATCTTTTGGGCCATAGAGAAGTTGGATCGTCCTCGCCAGGACTTCGAGGACATCCGCTTCTGGGCTGAGAGATCCTGGTCACAATAAATAACGCCCCGGTTGGTATCCAACCGGGGCGTTCAACCTTTATGTCTTATTTATAAAATATCTTATCCTCTATTCGAAGATCGACATATTCTAACTTTTTATTTTTCGTTTTCTTAACTTCATCCAAAATTCTATTCAAATTTGCTAATTCAGTCTTAGCGTTTCTCGTGGTATCAAAATATGCATACCAACCAGCGCCTGAACGAACCTTTAATTCATTTGTTGTATCGACAACCTCCATACCGACATATTTGACACCGGTAATCTCCTGAAAATCGCTTTTTAGTCCCAAGACGAAGTGACTAAAGCTTGCCGGGACTGGCTTCTTGCCGATTTCCGTTGGAACATTTTTATCATCTACTACCACCGGAAAATCAACGAATTTGTCTTCATAAACTGCCCAGATCATTCCTGATTCGTCCACCAGATATTTGTGATCTAAAACTTGCCAGACAAAAGCAGGAGACCTTTCTTCAACCTGAACAATTAATGTATTTGGATATTTTTTTATTACCGTTGCGTTCTTCACCCCCGGCAAGGATAAGAGCTTCTTTTTTAGTGTTCCAGAAGAAATAAATAATAAATTTCGATTCAGGATAAACTTATTTTTATAATCAAAAATAGTCTTGTCGATTGCTGTTTTGTCCTGATATCTTATTTGATTCAATTCGACCTTATTTATTCTAAATAGTGATGAAAAAAACAAAATATAGACAGCTATGAGGATTAATATCACAAGGATAAAGCCCAAAACTCCTTTCTTATAATCCCTTTTTTCCGGATCTTGTTGAGTTCTAGAATAGATAGAAGGCTGTTTGAACCCTCCACGATTCATTTTTCCTTGTCTGGTTTGTCTACTCCTTGCTCTGAATTTCATTTTTTTGATATTCTTTGGCCAAATTAATGATTTCTTTTGCCACCGCTTCTGCAGCATCTTTCTTGGCAAACTTTTCGATATTTTTAGCCATTGACTCCAACTCATCAGGCCTTTCAAACAATATATCAATCTGTCTGGAAAGTTTCTTGGAGCTTAAATGTTCTTGAAGCATCAGGACAGCTGCTCCCGCCTGTGACAAAATTTGAGCATTAACCAATTGGTGATCATTGGCTGATGTTGAGAGAGGAATCAATATTGTCGGTTTTGCCAATGCTGCCAACTCGGCAATAACATTGTTTCCCGCCCTTGAGATTACAAGGTCGCTAACCGCATAAGCATCCTTCAAGCTGCTTGATAGAAAATTATGTAAATGGTAGTTTTTTGCTAGACTTTTGTCTAGTTGTTGAGATTTATATAAAAGCCAATCATAGTCTCTCTCCCCTGAAACATGAATTATCTGATATTTCGCTAATAAAACTGTCAAGACTTCTGAGATCAGCTGATTGATGGCCAAAGCACCTTGGCTCCCGCCGATTATCATAATGGTCGGTAATTTTTCCGAAAGACCAAATTCCTCTATCCCCCTTTTTCTGTTTCCATCGTATATATCTTCCCTTATCGGGTTTCCTGTATAAATTAAATTATTCAATTGCTCATTCTTATAATTTTCGACTGGATAAGCAACACAAACTCGGTCAGCTTTTTTTGCCAAAAGACGATTAGACAGACCTATGATACTGTCAGATTCATGAATGACTAAGGGATAGCCTAAACTGACTGCGGCCTTGCCAACTGGCAGACTAACATATCCTCCTTTAGTGAAAATTATTTCCGGATCAAAATCTTCAATAATTTTTTTCGATTCACTAATTCCTTTACGGTAGTTGAACAAGTCTTTTGAATTTTTAAATAGAGTTGACGGATCAACTATATTTAATAAATTATTACGATGATATCGTCTAAATTTTCCACATGAAATCGCTTTGTAGCCGATGCCAGTTTGTGGAACAATCTTGCTTTCCAAACTATCTTTTGAGCCAATATATAAAATCTCAATCGATTGATCATATTTTTCTAGTTCATTGACTACTGCCAAAACCGGGGATATATGTCCACCAGTTCCTCCACCAGAGACTATTATGCGCACTTGCCTCTCCTTTCTGTGTGTGTTTACTGATATTTAAAAGTATACCACAAGCGAGCATGAGCATAACTATGGATGAACCACCATAGCTGATAAATGGCAAGGGAACTCCCGTTAGCGGCATCATCGAGAGAATGGCCATAATATTAATCAATGATTGGCCAACGATCCAGGTCGTAATCCCAACTGCCATCAATCTTGCGAAAACGTCTGGAGCTTCACGTGCTATCTTATACCCACGATAACCAAAAATCGTAATTAGGGTAATCGTAAAGCCTGCTCCAATAATGCCCAATTCCTCGGAGATAACGGCGAAGATTGAATCAGTCGCCGCTTCGGGGAGGTAACTGAATTTCTGTCGGGATTTGCCAAAACCAAGCCCAGCTAATCCTCCAGAGCCAATAGCCAGCAAAGCCTGGTTGACGTGATAGCCTTGGCCACTACTATCAGACTCTGGGTTTAGGAAAATCATGAAACGACTCATTCTGTAGGCAGAGGTTTTGATTAGATACCAACCCAAACTAATCGCTAGACCAGCCATAATAAAGATATGTGACATCCTAGCTCCAGCCACAATATACATTACTCCAGCAACTAAAGACAAAATTACCGTTGTCCCCATATCTGGTTGTTTCATAACTAAACCACCAATGACTAGTATTATCAAAACAAAGGGAATTGTACTTGTTGTCCACTTTTTTACCTCGTTCCCTTTATTTTCAAACCAAGCAGACAGATAAACAATCAAGGATAGTTTAGCAAGTTCTGACGGCTGGAATGCGGTAAAACCAAGATTAACCCATCTGCTAGCACCATTACGATTGATCCCGATCCCAGGTAAAAAAACTGCTATTAAAACAATAATAGTCAGCAACATCAAGATCGGAGCAATTTTTCGCCAAAAACGATAATCTATTTTATAACCAGCTATGAGTATCACCACTCCTATCGCAACCCACTTTAGCTGGGTGAAAAAATAATAATTCGGATTACCAGCGTCATTGCGACCAAGAACGACTGACGCGGAAGAAATCATGATTAGTCCAAAAATAATCAAGAGAGCAATCACGATCGTCAAAATATAATCAGGATTACCCAAGCCACTTTTTGCAGATGCTTTCCTAGCACTTCTCGATAAGGCCATTATTTTATCAGCCCCTCCCTATTAAGGCAACTGCAATCCCCGTAACTGCAAAGATTGCTCCGATAACCCAAAAACGCATCGTCACTTTAGATTCAGGCCAGCCCTTTGCTTCAAAATGATGATGGATTGGTGCGGACAAAAATATTTTTTTGCCGTGTCTGAGCTTTTTTGAGATCAACTGCAAGATTACCGAGAGAGTCTCTGCAACAAAAACCACACCGATCAATGGTAATACCAGAACTGTATTTGTTAGTAAGGCGACTACTCCCAACGTTGCGCCCAGAGCAACAGCTCCAGTATCTCCCATAAAAAATCGCGCTGGAAATATATTAAACCAAGTATAGGCTAGTGTTGCACCTGCTACACAACCACAGAATATTGCTAAACCATAGTTTCCCTGAAAGAATGAGACAAATGCATAAGCACCAAAAGCGATGGACAGAAGCCCACCTGCCAGGCCATCAAGACCATCTGTTATGTTTACTGCATTGGCTGTAGCAACAAATATAAAAATAAAAAGCGGAATATAAAGCCAGCCGATAGTCAAATCTCCCCAAGCCGGAATGTGGATTATATTCCAACCAAGTTTTCCGTAAAACCACCAGGCGCCGATCGAAGCAAAAAGGAGCAACCATGTCATTTTGATTTTAGATCTCATCCCAGCTAAACCACCAGTTGAACGAATATTTATGTAATCGTCAGCCAAACCCAACAAGCCAACCGAAAGAAGAGTAAAGAGAGGTAGCCAGGTCTGCGCCCGGTCAAGGTTAAAGAGAAGAGTCATAATAGCGACTGATCCCCAAATGACTGCTCCTGCCATAGTTGGAATATTTCGACGATGTTTTGCCGCATGCAGTTTGTGATAAACTGGTGCTTTTTCTTTCTCGCCACCGATCCAGGCTGTGTCACGAATCTTCTTCCACCACTGATATTTGTATGCAAAATAAGTAAACAACGGAGTTAAAATCATTGCTAGAATAAATGTAAAAGCTGAATAAGCAAATAATTTTGTCAGTAGTGGCGTAATTACTACTTCGTTAATAACAATTGATTGAATAGCCATACATTCTCTCCCTTTGTGCCCCCTCATGGGGCTTATTTGTTACGAAAAGTCTCTTTCTTTTTATTTTGCCAAAACTCAGTTTGTCGAACCAATAGCCTACTTGATTCCCCCGGATCGGACATAATTATTTTCACCGTCTCCTCGGCAAAAACCTTATTTTGTGAACCTTTAACAAGTATAATATCATTCTTTTGAATGATCGTCTCCAAATATTCTCCCGCTTGGTATGGCGTTTCAAAAGATTTAACAAATCTATTATTTATCTTTTTCAACACCTCAGGCTTGATATATTTTTCGGCAACACTACCGATCAAAACTACTATATCACAAATTTTTGCTGCTTCTTTCCCTACTTGGATATGTCCATCTTTTTCAAACCCACCAAGCTCATTCATGTTCCCCAAAACAGCAATTTTCCGTCCCGGGAGACTATCTAATACTCCAAGTGCGGCCACTACTGAGCTTGGATTTGCGTTATAACTGTCGTCAATAATTATCGATCCATTCATACCGGGTATTAGGTTCATCCTGCCTGGCTGAGCCCTGATGTTCTCTAGCCTTTTGACCAAAATTGACAAATCTTCTCCAAGATAAAGACAAACGGCCAGAGCTGATAGAAGTGAAATTAAAAGTTGTGGAGCGATCAATTGCATGTTTATTAAAGGGTTCTCCCCTTTCCAATGAAGGTCAAAGGTCATCCCAGTCAAGGAAAGATTAATATTATCCACCCATAGATCGGCTTTTTTGCTTTGTCCGACCCAAATGATATGACTGCGTGTTTTATTCTTCATTGCCTTGACATAGTCATCATCATAATTTAAAATCGCGACGTCTTTTTCTCTCAAACGAGTCAGTATTTGACTTTTTTCTGTGGATATATCTGCTACTGTATTAAAATTTTCGGTATGTACTGGCAAAACTGTCGTTACAACCGCAATCTTCGGTCTGACAAATGATGTCAGATATTTTATATCACCGGGATGATCAGCCCCCATCTCTAGGACGATTCGATGATAATCGGCTTTTTTGAACAAAAGTTTCAGTTTCATGTGCCAAAGGATTGTCAGCCAAGCCTTTAGACTAAAAATATTTCCAGGAAGCTTTTCCTTAAAAATACTTAAAGGAATTCCAATCTCTGTATTATAATCTTCCATTGGGACATATGTTATTTTATCTTCAAGAAGTTGAGCAATTGTATTTTTTGTTGTTGTTTTCCCAGCGCTCCCTGTAACTGCGATTACCTCAATTTTATTCTTTTTCAAATACAAAGACGTAAGGATTTTAAATAGTGATATGAGACTATTTTTGAAATATTTTTTCATTAATTTACCTTTTCTGTTGGTGGAATTTGATAATAATTTAAAAGATAGCTTAACATACTTCCGACAACTGGGGCAGCGGATTCTTCTGCCCAAGGCACGCCTTTTGGCTCATCAAGTTTTGCTAAAACGACAAATTTCGGGTCTGATGCAGGAGCAAAACCAATGAATGTACCGATATTTTTGCTTGAGCTATAGCCACCATTTGGATCCGGCACTTGAGCTGTTCCCGTTTTACCTGCAACCTTATAACCGCTAATTTTAGCCTGAAATCCATGACCGTGTTCTACCACATCTATCATCATCTTAGTCAAATCCGATGCAGCTTGTGGAGAAATAACCTGTCTGATTTCCTTTGGTTTTGTGATTTCTGTCTTATTTTTGTTATTGTCTGCTGTTTTATCAACAATATACGGCTTCATCATTTTCCCGCTGTTTGCGATCGCTGAAAAACTCGTTATCATTTGAAGCGGCGTTGTCGATATGCCTTGGCCAAAACTCATGTTAGCATAGCCAAAATCGTTCGTTTCTTTTGGACTATGGACTACACCACCAACTTCTCCGGGCAATTCAATCCCAGTGGGAGTGCCAAAACCAAAAAGATTGACATAATTATAGAATGAATCTTTGCCAAGTTTTTGTTGTACCCACGTTGAACCGGTATTTAAAGAATTTGATAATACAGATGTCATATCGCAAACTCCATGGGCTTTTAAATCAGAATTTCTAATTGTATAACCATTTAAGGTCACTGAGCCGGTATCAGTATATTTTGTTTCCGGTATAATTTTTTTTGCATCTAAACCTGCTGCCATCGTTATAACCTTAAAAACAGAACCTGGCTCGTAGGTATCACTAACAGCGCTATTTTTAAATACATTGTAATTGTTTAGCTTTATTTCAGAGTACCTGTTCGGATCAAAATTAGGATTATCAGCCAACGCCAGTATCTTTCCAGTTTTTGGGTCCATTACTATCACTTGCCCGCTAGGTGCGCCATATTTTTTAATAGCATCGTCAAGCAATTGCTGGGCTTGTCCCTGAATATAGCGATCAATCGTCAGATAAAAGTCATTTCCATCTACCGGTAATTTTGTAATATTGTCACCAAAAGCTATTTTTACTCCTGAATGGTCAGCCTCTTCCCTTAAAACTCCCGGTATGCCACTCAGCTCCTTGTCAAAGTATTCTTCCAAACCATAATTCCCTTTGAATTCCCCGTTTACAAATCCTAGGATGGATGAGGCTAGATTTTTTTCGGGATAATACCGCCAGTTTTCAGCAGTTAATCCTATCCCCATCATTTTTTTGTTTCGAATAGTATCACCTTGTTCAAGTGTTAATTTGTGTTTTATTGGCACATAGGTTTTTGATGTCTTAAACAGATCAAAGATTTCTCCCTTGTTCATCCCCAAAACCTCGGACAAAAATTGAGCAGCTTTGTCTTTGTCCTCAAGTTTATTGGGCTCGACAAAGACTAGATCAAG
This sequence comes from Patescibacteria group bacterium, assembly GCA_028718325.1. GTDB lineage: Bacteria > Patescibacteriota > CPR2 > UBA1875 > CAIMLA01 > JAQUMB01. Next base: position 42,370 of record JAQUMB010000003.1, on the reverse strand, counting down.
TGCTTGATTTGTCGCAAGCAAATAAGGTGTATTTGATATTGTATCTTGAGCATAGATTTTCCCTCTTTTTGCCGGAATCTCATCTTTAATCCAATGTTGAGCTGCAGCAAGTTTCTGATAATAACCATGTTTAAAACCTTGAATTTGGATGACTCTACAGAAAATTCCTAGGATTAAAACAAAAAAAATAATAGCAATGATGGGAATTCTATTTTTTTGAGTTGCTGAATTATGATAACTTTTCATAGTAAAATTTGCTTTTTAAACTAAAAGCTACTTATATTTTACCTTAGATCTTCTATTGATTCAAAGCAATTGAAGTAGAAGTTGATACGTAGTTAATTTTTTTGACTGGTACCATACCGGAGTTTTTTAATCCGCTTTCTATTTCTTGAATAGACTGGAACCGAGAAGCTTCTATCTCTAACCTTTCTCTTTCAGCCAAAAGTTCTTGTTTTTGCTTTTCTAAAGCTGCAATATCATACCCTCGAACAGCCATTTTGTTAGATTGGGAAAGATAAAGGAGACTGATAACTAGGATAAGACCTAATATGACAAAACCAAGACTAAACTTACCCAACCGAAAGTACGGTCTATAGGTACGATTAAATTTTCTTTTTTTTGTCCGATCCTTCATCTTTCCCTCCCTTTTTTTGTTTTTGTTTCACCCTCCTCTAAGGCTACTTGCTAACTATTTATTTTTTCAGCAACAATCAGCCTGGCGCTTCGACTTCGAGGATTTTCGTCCATTTCTTGGCTCGTTGCTTGGATAGATTTCTTAGTTATGATTTTTATCTTTGGCTTTTTCTCGCAGACACACTTTGGAAAATCTGGTGGGCATGTACACGGATTGGCTTCCTCTTTTAGAATTTTTTTGACTATATAATCTTCTCTTGAATGAAACGTAATGACAGCGATTCTAGCATGTGGCTCCAAGATTTTCAGTGCTTGTGGCAAAAATTGCTTTAGTTGATTTAATTCATCGTTAACTGCTATTCTTATGGCTTGAAAAGTTTTGGTTGCTGGGTTTACCCCTTTCGGCCAAAATTTTCTTGGAATTGCCTCTTTGACGATTTCAGCTAGCTTGGTGGTTGTTTCAAGTCTTTTGACTCCCCTCTCTCGGCAAATAGCTGAAGCAATCCTTACGGCAAATCTTTCATCAGCATATTGTTTCAAGATCACGGCAATTTCTTCTTTGGACCAATCGTTAACAATTTTTTCTGCTGTCAATGACGTTTCTTTACTCATCCTCATATCTAGGGGCCCGGTTTTCTGGAAAGAAAACCCCCTTTTTGCAGTATCGATTTGATAAGAAGATACTCCTAGGTCAGCCAAAATTCCTCCGTCTATTTTCAAACCGTCAACTGCTTCAGCAGTTTGACTAAAGTTCCCAAAATGTGGTTTGAACCTCTCGCCAAAGGGCTTTAAACGCTCTGTCGCCGACTTTAAGGCTTCTTCGTCCTGATCTATGCCTATGACGATGCCTTTCGGCCCTGTCAGCTTTAGAATAGCCTCTGTATGGCCTCCGAAGCCACAAGTGGCATCTACAAAATTTTGGTTTTTTTTTGGTGCCAATAAATCAATAACTTCATGTAAAAGTACTGGCGTATGTTCTGAATTCATCTTGTCTCCTTGAACAAGTAGCTAGCAGTCAGATATGGCCTTCTGGCCAATAATAACTGTTTGTTATTTGTTTTTGTTTTGCCTGATCTCACAGGTAAGCATATAAAAGTGGTAAATTTAGTTGGGCTAAATTTGAGGTGGATGTTTGTTCAAAGGTGCTCGCTGGCTGCTAGCTACCTATTCAGGAGTTTAGATCCCTAATTCTTCAGCGATATTAACGCTGTCTTTTTCAATGTTCGCGCGATATTCTTCCCAAGTCTTGGTAGACCAAATCTCGACATGATCACCAAGTCCTGTAACAATAACCTGATTTTTTACTCCAGCATACCCGCGTAAAGTAGCTGGAAGGTTAATTCTGCCTTGCTTGTCAATCTCCACCGAAAAAGCCCCTGTTAGAATAAATCTGGCGTAAGCCCTGGATTTGCTTTTGGTTAGTGGTAGTTCTTCCATCTTTTCTACCATCTTGTTCCAAGCTTCTTCCGGATACAAAGAAAGACAATTGTCCAAACCCTTCGTTACAATCGCTCCACTAGCGAGCTTGCTACGAAATTTGACTGGGACAGCTAGTCTTCCTTTCTCGTCGATATTATGGATGTATTCACCGATAAACATTTGCTTTCCTTCTGCAGGGCTTGGTGTTTTTATCCTCTATATTCCCCACTTATCCCCACTTTCTTCCACTTGAAACAATTATATACCACTCTTCCCCACTTTGTCTAGCTTTTTATAACAAAAAAATATAAAAATATTAGTATACAAAAATAATGGCTCTTATGAGCCATTATTTTAACATTTTCAAATTTATCTAAAATAGCATTTGTGAGTTGTCCACAATTTTGAATAGTATCAAAATTATGAGATACGCATTATTGACTATTGCTGTATTCTTACACTTGGTCCCATAGAAGTAGTCAGATAGATACTTTTTATGTATGCGCCTTTGACCCCGTTTGGCTTTACTTTTATGAGGGTATCGATTAATTCTTTGTAGTTTTTAGCCAGATCGGTTTCGCTGAAAGAAACTCGACCGATTACAGAATGAATAATACTATTTTTATCGGCTCGGTATTCAATCATCCCTGATTTCAAGTTCTTAACCACTTTGGCGATATCGTTGGTCACTGTTCCAACTTTAGGGTTTGGCATTAAGCCTTTGGTACCTAAAATTTTCCCAATTTTCCCAAGCGAGGGCATCATGTCCGGAGTTGCAACAACCACTTCGAAGTCAAGCCAGCCCTTTTCTATTTTGGCGATTAGGTCTGCTCCACCGACAAAATCAGCACCACTATCTTTGGCTTCCTTTTCTTTGTCAGAACCGACAATTGCTAATACTTTTTTAGTTTTACCCGTTCCTGCCGGTAAAACAAGGCTACCCCGAACCTGTTGATCGGAATTAGCCGGATCAATATTTAACCTGATGTGACACTCGACAGATGCATCAAAGTTGACTGTTGAGGTTTTTTTAACCAAAGTAACGGCTTCGTTAATTTCATATATTTTATTTTCTTCAATCAACTCAATTGCTTTTCGATACTTTTTTGAGTGCTGCTTTTCACTATTTTTCAGTTTATTCTTTTTTGATGGTTTTCCATTTGGCTTTACTTCTTGAGCCTCAGTCTTCTTCTCTGTTTTCTCGGCTGATTTTTTTTCGGCTCGTTTCAAATCGGCTTTAACTTCTTCCTGACTTACTTGTTTTGCTACCCTATCAATTTTTTTTGCCGTTGTTTTTTTCTTTGCAGTTGTCTTTTTCTCTGCCATATTACTCCTTTGTGGTTCAAACAGCATTTACCATGCCTCCCACACTAATTGTTTAATTTTATTAGTTATTTTTCTACTTCTATACCCATAGATCTGGCCGTTCCAGCAATAATCTTCTCGGCTTGTTCTATGGAATGGGCGCTCAAATCCTCTATTTTTGCTTCCGCTATACTTCTAAGCTGTTTCTTACTCAATTTACCAACTTTTTCTTTTTTGACCGAACCAGAAGCTTTAGCCAAACCAAGTTCCTTCTTTATAAGTTCCGCGGCTGGGGGTTGTTTCATAATAAAGTCAAAACTGCGATCCTCATATATCGTAATAACGCACGGAATAACTGTGCCCATTTTGTCTTTCGTTTTCTCATTGAAAGTAGAACAGAAATCCATAATATTGACCCCATGTGGGCCTAGTGCTGTCCCCACTGGAGGCGCTGGGTTTGCCTGACCGGCTGGAACCTGTAGCTTTACCTTTGTCATTATTTTTTTTGCCATACTTCTCCTTTTGGGGTTCAAATGCCTCACAGGCTCCCACATTTATCTAAACTAAATTATATTTTTTTAACCTGTAATGAGTCTAACTCGACTGGTGTTTCCCGGCCAAACATATTGACCATCACCCGTATTTTGCCTTTTTCTTGATCAACATAGTCAACCGTACCATCAAAACTTTTGAATGGCCCATCTGTGATAGCAACTAGATCGCTCGGGACAAGATCGATTTTGAATTTTGGCTCCTCGATTCCCATCCTTTTCTGAATCAACTGTACTTCTGATTCGCTCATGGGGATAGGTGTAGTGCCAGAGCCGATAAAACCAGTTACCTGGGGTGTATTTCGAACTACATACCAGCTTTCATCCGTGACAATCATATCAACCATGACATAACCAGGGAAAATTCTTTTTTCTACGGTTCGGCGCCTACCATTACGAATTTCAATCGTTTTTTCCTTTGGCACAATGACATCAAAAATCTTATCTTCCATATTCAAAGATTTGATTCTCTGCATTAAATTTTCTGCAACCCTCTCTTCATATCCAGAATAGGTATGAATCACATACCAATGTCGACCTTCGCTCTGTTGCTTTGCCATTTATTCTCCCCTATTTTTTTAAAGACAAAAGATAAGTTAATATTTTGCTAAAGACAAAATCAAACAGCCCCAGAAAAGCCCCAACAACCACTACCAAGATAATAACAGCGATGGTAAATTCAATAACTCTATTCCGAGTCGGCCAAACAACCTTTGTTAGTTCTTCCTTAGACTCTTTAAAGTAATTGATAGCTTTTTTTAGAAATTTCATTTTGCCCTTTTGGATTTTAAAAAAGCCTTGCGGCTTTCGTGTCTAAATAATAGCCGATTTCAACTTATTTGTCAACATTTTTGCTCTCTAAATATTCTTTAATAACTGGCTTAATGTTTGGTGCTGAATCCAAAGGTAAGTTGTTTATATCAAACCAATCCCAAGCCAAAATATCTTCCCCTGGTTTTATTTTGCCTCTTCTCTCTGCTAAATAATGGATTAGTACTACTATCTTGTTGGGCAACTCAATCAGCATCGGCTTGAGAGGTTTTATTAAGTTGACTCCTATTCCCATTTCTTCCATCACTTCTCTTTCTGCCGTCTCTTCCAACGATACCGAATAATCTTCTACTCTGCCACCAACAAATTTCCAAAATCCATCATCACCATGTTTGTTTAACAGTACTTTGTCGTTTTCGATAATAACCGGCCCTGAAGCAATGATGATTGGTTTTTTCATGTGTTTATTATACCATCAATAATGAAAAAACTGTTTTACATTGACGTTAAGCTCAAAATTTATTATAATATCAAGGTTAAAAACACCTTTTTGCCACCTTAGACTCTATGAGTGGTCGTAGACTCACAGTGGCAGAGCAGCTGTTTTACTCCAGTTCCGCACCTTAATAAATTTTTAATAATTTATCCGTACATTTATCTAATTGATTGCCGATGTAGCTCAGTGGTAGAGCAGCTGTTTTGTAAACAGTCGGTCGTCGGTTCAAATCCGACCATCGGCTCCAAAAAGTGCAGGATAAATACACGTCGTCGGTTCAAATCCGACAGGCGGCTTTTGGGGAGGTACCGAAGCGGTCAAACGGAGCAGACTGTAAATCTGTTGGCATATGCCTTCGGGGGTTCGAATCCCTCCCTCCCCACCATTTTCCTGAGCAAAAGAATACGCCCACCTAGCTCAGATGGTAGAGCGCATCCATGGTAAGGATGAGGTCACCGGTTCAATCCCGGTGGTGGGCTCCAGAAGAGATCACGTCTTCCGCTATTATAAATTTACAACGAATACCAATTCGACTGAAAGGAATAAACAATATGGCAAAATCAAAAAAGGATATTCGACCGGTAATTACCCTCGAATGCACTGAATGTAAGGAAAGAAATTACCAGACTACAAAAAACACAAGAAACACAACTGATCGTTTGGAGTTGAAGAAATTTTGCAAAAAAGAACGAAAATATACAGTGCATAAGGAAACAAAATAAAGGCAAATGCCTTTATTTTGTCGTCCTTTGTGATATAAAATTTGTTTATCTAGGGGTGTAGTTAAATGGTATAACGAGGGTCTCCAAAACCTTTATTGCGGGTTCAATTCCTGCCACCCCTGCCAAAATAACCTACTTATAGGTTATTTTTTTCTAAAGACTCTCGTATTTCACTAATTGTACGCAGAGTCTCGGCAGATTGTTTTTTTAGCGCTTCTTCCTGCTGGATTCTTTTTTCCTCTTTTTCTTGCCTATCGTCGTCTTCATTTACCTCATGGATAAAATGATACATTTCTTGTTTATCTATTTGATCAAAAGGCACTCCGAAGGCCATTTCCATTCTTTTTTTGAATTTATCGAATTCTCTGGCTCTAGTCTCTTCTTCGTCAAAGAAAGACCCTTGCTTTTCTGGTCTTTGGCCCATATCTTATTTCTTATTTTTAACCATATTGCCGTATAAAATGCCAGCAATGAACCCTACAGGGACTCCGAAGAAAGCTCCGGCGAAAAAGTTCCCGAAGATCAGACCGACACCAAACCCAACAATAACAGCAAACACTACCCCATACTCTGAGGGGGTAATTTCTTTTTTCAATAACTTTTCTTCTTCAGCCATATTGTCTCCTTTTTTATTATTATAGTTTATTATCTTCTAATCTTGCTAGACTTCTTTGAGCCTCTAGATGTGTTGGATCCATTTCGACTAATTTCTCTAAGGCTTTTTTAGCTGTCTTTTTGTCATCAGCTCTGGTTGCTGCCTCCGCTAATTTTTCGTAATTTTCTATCGTATTTGGTTCCAAGTCAATTACATGCTCAAGAGCCACAACCTCTATCTTTGGCTTATTTGCTTTTTGAGCAGCAAGAGCAAGATTATTGAATCGATGAACAATCTTACTATTCAAAGCAACCGAATGCTCATATGCTTTAATTGCTTCTTCATATTTACCATGGTTGAAGTAGGCAAGACCAAGATTGTTAAAGGCAGCGTCATTAGTCGGTGATAGTTCACAGACTTTTTCGAAAGCCTCTGCTGCCCCACTATATTCTTTCTGCTCTAGATATATCAAACCAAGCCCTTGGTAGGCCTTTGCATTCTTGTGGTCAGCTTTGATAATCGATAAAAATTTTTTCTCAGACTGTTTAAATCGTCTGTCTTTATATAATTTTGAAGCTTCTGAAGCTATGGAGCCCAGTTTTCGCTCTTGTCTTCTCTCCGTCCTTTCTGTATCTAAAACATTTTGAATCCTTGTCCCAAGCTCTTTTATGTCTCTTTTTTGACCAACAATAATTTCAGTATCATTCGTCATCGTCTCTGAGGCAATGTATATAATGAAAACACCAAAAACCATAATAAGAATTAAGGCTAATGTCATTTTGTTTTCCCTTTTTTCTTTTCTGGCTCTTCGAATGCTAGACAACACATGAGCCGACCACAGAGACCCGTAACCTTATTAGCGTTAACATTCATCTCATATTGTTCTCTGGCCATATCCATAGAAACGCTTTCGGCTTGAGTCAAAAAACGAACACAACAAACTGGTTGTCCACATATTCCATAACCACCTAACAATTTCGCTTCGTCTCTTGGCCCAATCTGCCTCATTACAACTTGTTTGTTGACTGCTCTGGATAAAACTTTTATTAATTCTCTGAAATCAACGCGATTTTCAGCGGTAAAGTAAAATATTATTCTCTCTCCATCAAAAGAATATTCAACGGTTATGGGTTTCATGTCTAGCTTTAATTCCGCGACTTTTTCTCTAAAGAGTCCTACCAACTCCAAACCATCCTGACGCATTTTTTCCCATCTTTTGATGTCCTTTTCGTCCGCTATCCGCATAATTTCTTTGTGAGGCTCTTCCATCTCTTTGGCGGAAATTTCTTTATCGATATATATGACTCTTCCAATTTCTATACCCTGGACTGTCTCGACTACAACATAATCATTAATATTAGTCTTATGGCGCCCTGGTTTAAAGTCATATGTTTTTAACGATGAGTTAAATTGTATCCCAATTACTTTAATCAACTTTTTGCTCCCGTTAATAAGATTGACTCTAAAATAAGCCGTTTATTAACATTATTTTTTATAAATATCCTGGATTGTGCTATTTTATCTAAAATTTGTGTCAAAATCAACAAATTTTCATTCTCTTTTTTATTAATTTTTTGATAATAATAGCTTTCTATAACGTCAAATTCATCATTTAATGGTTTATCTGCTCCGTCTAATTCTTCTGCCAGTTTCAATCTTCTTACGACAGATTTTGACCTTATGGTCTCGTCAAACTTTCTTAGGAATTCTCTAATATTATTTACGGCCTCTTGGTCCCTTGACAAAGATAGTGCTAGACCTACCCTGCCACAAGACATTTTTACTATATCATTGGCTTTTTTTTCATCAATGCCCTCTGTATCCATTAGAAACTTTTTTATGTTTTCTTCTTTTTCAAACCCCATGCGCAAAATGCGAGTCCTCGAAACGATTGTTGGTAAAATATTATCCATATTCTCCGTTGTCAAAATAATAATCGTATTTTGAGCAGGTTCTTCTAATGTTTTCAAAAATGCATTAGCAGCTGAGGTTGACAACCTTTCTATATGAGTAATTATTAAAACTTTTATTTTCGACTGGTATGGTTTCAATTCCAAAAAATGATTTAGCTCTCTGATCTCTTCAACATTCACGGGTTGATCCTTGTCATTCAATAAAAAATCTGGATGCGTTCCTGCCTCAATTTGTTTACAGTTTTTACACTCAAAACACTGTTTACCTAATCCTCTATCGCATAAAAATAATTGAGCAAATTTTTTCGCCAAATACGTTTTGCCTACATGTTCAGGTCCAGCAAAAAGATATGCATGTACAAAATCGTTATTTACTATTGAATTTGAAAGATATTTAAAGTTTTTTTCTTGCCCAACTAGCATAATTACTCCACCGTACCAGTATACTAGTTTCTAGCTTCTTCTTCAATCGAATCTAAATTACTTAAGGCTTTTGCTAACGTTTTGGGCAATGGAGACTCAAAGGTTAGTTGCTTTTTTGTTTTGGGATGGATAAATGATATTTTCGTAGCATGCAGAAATATTCTGTCCACAAAATCGGATTTTTTTCCGTATCGCACATCGCCGACAATTGGGAAACCAATCGCTGATAAATGAACTCTGATCTGATGCGTCCTACCAGTTTCCGGGATTAGCTCCAATAAAGAATATTTAGCAAATTTTTTCTTAACTATATATTTTGTCTTAGCACTCCTGCCTTCCACATTTATCCCCATTTTCTCTCTGTTATTTTTTTCACGCTTGATAGGTAAATCAATAATACCCTTTTCGGGCTTAATTTTGCCTTCGATAAGAGCTAAATATTTCTTCGTTATTTTTCTTTTCTTAAATTGATCCTGCAGGTCTTTTTTTGTCTCGGCAGTTTTGGCCAAAATCATAATACCTGACGTCCCTTTGTCAAGTCGATGTACAATCCCCGGAAAATCTTTATCGTCGGAAATATAAAGTCTTTCAGCAAGGATTTCGCTAATTGTTGGCTCGTTCTCTCCGGGAGCTGGGTGCGAACTTAGTCCAGTGGGCTTATCTATTACAATCAAATGCTTATCTTCAAAAATAATCTCTAGAGGTTTTCGGGGGGTATTTTTTTTCTTATCTCTGATGACAACCTCATCGTTTACGGCGATCAGTGTCTTCGATTCTACGGGCTTATTGTTTACAAAAACTAATTCAGACTTAATCTTCTTTTGAGCTTGGCTTCTTGTCATTTGAAATTTTTCTACCAAAAAGACATCTGCTTTCTTCTTTTTTGAGCTCTGTCTCGCAATATTTTTTTGAATAACTTTTTTATTCAATTATTTTACGAGTTCAGTTACTTTATCAAGCTGAGATCTATTTCCCATGATTATCAATTTGTCCTCACCATGAATAATTTCATCGCCACCAGGGTTAACCTTTGACGAACCGTCCTGTTTGTTTACCGCTAGAACCGTTACGCCTGTTCTTGTTCGAGACAGTTCCTCTTGTATCTTTTTGCCTATCATAAACGAGTTATGGGGTATTTCTATTTCTTCAACTTCTAATTCCTGATGACGACTGTCAACAATTACATCCAAAAAATCCAAAACTGCTGGCCTTAAAGCCATAGTTGCCATGTGATAACCACCGATTTGATATGGAATAGCGACCCTGTTCGCTCCGGCTTTTTCAAATTTTGAAGTATTGATATCATCATTTGCCCTTGCAACTATATATAAATTTGGACTCATAGATCTAGCCGTCAAAGTGACAAATAGATTATCTGTGTCTTGCCCTAAGCATGAGATTAGAGCTTTTGCTGAACTTATGTTAACCATCTTTAGACTTTCCTCAATTGTCGGATCTTCATTGACTATCAGGTAGCCAAGCTCTTGTGCGATTTTTGTTTCCCGATTGTCTCGATCTATTACCACAAAATCGACATCGGCATGTTTCAAGTCCTCACAAACCTGCTTTCCTACACGACCAAAACCACACACAATATAATGATCTTTTAGGTTTCCAACTTTTTTTTCCATTTTTTTTCTCCTTTGAGTCTCGATAAATTCACCCCCCATAATATAATCCGCTGCTAATCTAAAAATATACGCTAAGATCAAGAAACTACCAAGAATCAAGAAAATCAACATAAGCTGCTCAGCTAAAGAGTCGTTTTCCCCATGTTTCCAATGGCTTAACATGATTATAACTGTTGTAAAAAATGCTGACCAAAGTGATCCGCCCTCCATCAGCCAATATCCAAGTGTACCGATCAGGACAATTCCCGTCAGGGCAATGAACAGGTTACGCAAGGTTTTGTTTGATTTCAATTCCCCTCCAAAAATATTGTAGTGAAATTCTTTCGTTCTGACAACCAAAAAGCCCCCATGATGAGGGCTTTTGTTAACGTTTTGAGAATTGTGGAGCCTTACGAGCTCGTTTTAGACCATATTTCTTTCTTTCTTTTTCCCGGGGATCTCTGGTTAGTAAACCAGCTTTTCTCAGCGTTGCTTTAAGATTTTCGTCGTATAATAGCAAGGCTCTGGCTAACCCAAGTCTGATCGCGTCTGATTGGCCAGAAAGCCCGCCACCTACAATCTTAACACAAAAATATGCTTTATCTTTCTGCCCAGTTAATTGCAGTGGTTCAGCAACATTATTAATTAGAAGAGTGTCTTTTCCAAAATAATCCTCAACGCTTTTATCATTAATGGTTGATTGCCCCTTGCCAAAAAATAACCTAACGCGCGCAGAAGCCTCTTTCCTTCTACCACGACCATAATAATATTTTTCTTGTTTCTCTGTAACCATAAAACTCCTTATGACAACTCTAATTTCTCTGGCTTCTGAGCGATATTTTGGTGATCAGAGCCTTGGTATAATTTCAATTTTTTGATAATTTGGCTTGACAGTTTATTTTTGGGTAACATTCCAAGAACTGCCTGACGAATAACCTTATTAGGATTTTGGTTAATAACCTCATTGAGAGTCTTTTCTTTAAGCCCTCCTGGATAACCGCTATGTGAATAGTATTTTTTGGCTTCTAGTTTATTACCTGTCACCTTTATCAAACTGGTATTTATGACAACTACAAAGTCACCACAGTCCATTGAGGGTGTGTATTCTGGCTTATTTTTGCCCCGCAAGAGGTCTGCTATGACTGTCGCTAAGCGTCCAAGAGTCTGACCGTTGGCGTCAATTAGGAACCATTTTTTTTCAATTTGAGTAGGTTTAGCCCAATATGTTTTCATTATTTCTTCGCTTCCTTTGGTTTCAAGGTTTTCTTTGGTTCCGGTTTCTTTTTGCTTTGGTTTTCATTTTTTACTGTACCCTTCTGATTTTTTTCTTCTACCAAAGTCTTTCTGTCTAACGTTTCAATATCCAAAAGTTCAATAATCGATAATTCAGCGTTGTCTCCAGACCTTGGACCAAATTTGATAATCCTGGTATATCCTCCATTTCTGTTCTTGTAGATTGGAGCAAGTTCTACAACCAATTTCTTGGCAGCCTGGTCATCTAAAAGATAGCTGTTGATAGCCCGAACACTAGAGAGGTCACCTTTCTTAGCAAGAGTAATCATCTTTTCAACAATTGGTTGAATCCCCTTAGCTTTGATTGTGGTAGTCTTAACTTTTTCGTGAAGGATCACAGAAGTAGCCAAATTCCGAAGTAATAAACCTCTTGGTCCTACATTTCTATTATATTTTTTACCTTTATATTGATGCCTGTGCATTGTCTATTCTTCCTCTACTGCTTGTCCCTCTTTTTTATCTAGACCAAGTTCAATAATCTTTTCTTTGACTTCATCAAAAGCTTTACTGCCAAACCCCTTGAGAGTCTTTAGGTCATTATCATTTAAAGCCAAGATGTCTGAGATACTTTTAATATCATTATTTAACAAGGCATTGGTCGTACGTGGAGAAAGATTTACTTCTTCGATCAGAATGTCATCCCCAACCTCTTCCTTTGAAGTTTCCTTGGCCTCAACCTTACGGCAAACTGTATCCTTTCCTGAGAGAACTAAAAAGTGGTCAACCAAAATTTCAGATGCCTGAGTAATTGCTTCTTCTGGGGAGATAATCCCATTTGTTTCTACTTCAAAAACAAGTCGATCAAGGTTTGTCATCTGGCCAACACGAGTGCTTTCAACATTGTATCGAACTCTTTTGATTGGACTGTATAAAGCATCTACCGCAATCATATCGATTCCTAATTTTCCGCTGTCTCTTTTTTCTACGGGAACATAACCTCGCCCTTTTTCTACTTTTACTTCCATGTGTAATTTAGAATTTTTATTATCTAGGGTCGCAATAACATGGTTCTGATTTGTTATTTCTACATTAGGGTTCTTGGTAAACTGCTTTGCCGTCACTACTCCTGCCCCACTTGCATCAAGAACAATTGTTTCTTCTTCGTCACTATAACTTTTGACACATAATCTCTTTAGATTAAGAACAATTTCAACAGCATCTTCTTTGACATCCTTAATAGTTGAAAATTCGTGGCTCACTCCATCTATTTTAACTGCGGTTACTGCCGCACCAGGCAGAGACGAGAGAATAACTCTTCGAAGAGAATTCCCCAGGGTCATACCATAACCGGGATAAAGCGGTTCGATTGCAAAAATTGCGGCGTTCCCTTCTTTTTTTATAACTTTGATTTCTGGAAGATGAATCTCGTATAACATTGTCATCTACTCCTTATTAATTAAATTTACTTAGAATACAACTCAACAATTAATTGTTCATTTATCTCTGGATCCAGCTCTTCTCGAGTTGGGATAGAAACAAGTTCGCCACTAAATTTTTTAATGTCCAGTTTTAACCAACCAGGGACATTTGTTTTCTTTAGCTGTTCTTCTATCGTTTCCGCTAATTTTTTATTACCAGCACTTTCTTTGATCACGCTAACAACGTCTTTCGGTTTTACCTGATATGAGGGTATATTAACTTTATGACCATTAACACAAAAATGATCGTGACTGACAAACTGTCTAGCCTGTTTTCTAGAAGAGGCAAACCCCAGTTTGTAAACTACATTATCTAATCTAGTTTCTAATATTTGTAGCAAGATTTCGCCCGTTACTCCTTCTTTGCGATCAGCCCTTTCAAAATAATTCCTAAACTGTTTTTCCAAAATGCCATAAATTCTTTTTACTTTCTGCTTCTCTCTTAGCTGCAGATTATAATCACTCATTTTCCCTCGTCTACGCGTTAATCCGTGCTGACCAGGAATGTAATTACGTTTAATCAAAGTACATTTGGTACCTTGGCATTTTTCTCCTTTGAGAAATAGCTTTATCCCTTCTCTACGACATTGTCTACATGCTGGTTCTAGTGTTCGTGCCATTTTCTTATACCCTGCTTAAACTTTCCTTGGTTTAGGAGGACGGCAGCCGTTGTGAGGTATCGGTGTCACATCCTTAATCGAATTAATATATAGACCTGATGCATTCATTGCTCTAATTGCTGAGTCGCGTCCCGAACCAATTCCTTTGACAAAAACGTCAATTTTCTCAACTCCATGTTCTTTTGCCTTTTCTACGACAATTTCAGCAGCAATTTGTGCTGAGTATGGTGTTGACTTTCGAGAACCCTTAAATCCGCTTGCTCCGCTTGATGCCCAGGTAATAACATTTCCTTCATTGTCAGTAATGGTGATAATTGTATTATTAAAAGTAGACTTAATATGGGCTTGCCCATGATTAATATTTTTCTTTATTTTCTTCTTTTTTATTACTTTTGCCATGACTTCTCTAAATTTTTAGCTTATTGACTACTAAGTTTTGGCTGACGCTTTTTTACGACCGCTGCCCACTGTTACTCTTTTTCCTCGTTTGGTTCTCGAGTTTGTCTTGGTCCTTTGTCCTCTAACTGGTAAACCTGCTTTATGCCTTAAGCCTCGATAAGTACCTGTCTCTTTTAATCTATTTATGTTTTGGACAATTTCCCGCTTTAAATCCCCCTCAATCTTATAACTTTTCTCAATGTATTCGCGGATATTATTTAGCTCAGTATCGGTCAAATCTTTGACTCGTACATCTGGATTAATATTTATTTCTTTTAATATTTTTTGGCTTCTTGTCAAACCAATCCCATAAATATAAGTCAGTGAAACTTCTACTCTTTTCTCGTCTGGGATATTAACACCGGAAATTCTGGCCATACTAGTTACCTTGCCTTTGCTTATGTTTTGGATTATCACAAATTACCCGGACAACCCCTTCGCGACGGATTATCTTGCATTTCATACACATTTTTTTGACTGATGGTCTTACTTTCATCTTTCTGCTCTACTCTTTTTGCCCGGTATCACTTTAAAATATCAATTATTACTTTTTGATTAATCACTACTTATGCCTGTAGACGACCCTTCCTTTGGTCAAATCATAGGGCGTCATCTCAATAGTAACCTTGTCACCAGGCAATATTTTTATATAATGCATTCTCATTTTCCCGGAAATATGCGCTAAAATAACATGTCCGTTCTCGATTTCTACACGAAACATTGCGTTTGGTAGCGTTTCAAGGACGGTTCCTTCTACTTCAATTACTTCCTTTGTGTCACTCATTCAGAATAAATCTTCCTTCTTTTTCAGACAGTTATAAATTATAAACAAATTTCAAACATTTTACAAGCCTTTTTTAGAATTCTTCGTAATTTCTAATCACTAATTGAGCGTCAATTTGGTTTTTGACTTCGATAGCTACTCCAACAACAATTAAAAGGCCTGTTCCCCCGATTGTTAAATTTACGTCACCGGTAAATGGTTTTACTACAAAGGGCAAAATTGATATGAAGCTTAAGAAAATTGCTCCCCACAAAGTTACTCTATTTATCAGATAAGTCAAATATTTCTCAGTTTGGGTTCCCGGTCTGATCCCAGGAATAAAACCGCCTTGCTTTTGAATATTTTCGGCTACGTCATGCGGCTTGAAATACAAAAATGTTGAGAAGAAAGTAAAACCAAAAACCAATAAAAATAACAAAACTGCATAAGGATTAGTATTTGGAGCAAATGTGGTTTGGATATATTTAGCACTATCTGCTATCCAGGTCGTTTTTGCAGTACTCAAAAAACCAATTATTGTCGGGATATTCATAAATGCAGCCGCAAAGATGATTGGTATAACTCCTGCCATATTTAGTTTAACCGGCAAATATGTATCAATACCACCATATAGCTTTGCCCCACGGACCTTTTTAGCATATGAGATAGGAACTTTCCTCTGTGCTTCTGTTATGAAGACAATAAAAGCAACCACAATTAATGCCAGTGCAAGAAAAATGCCTATTTTTATCAATTCTTGAGGATTAAACTGTCCGACAAACATCTTTTGGACTGTTTGACCAACCGTTGTTGGAACCCTTGATATTATCCCAGCAAAAATAATGATACTGATACCATTGCCTATCCCCTTCTCGGTAATAAGTTCACCTAACCACATCAAAAGGATAGTTCCTGCTGTGATGGAAACCAGCATGACGACCCATTGATACACCGAGAGATGCCCAAGAAAGTTTTGCCCGCCCTTAGACGCTATCGATTGCAAAAGACGTATCATGCTGTATCCTTCAATTAGAGCGATTGGCACTGTCAAAATTCTTGAATATTGGTTAATTTTTTTGCGTCCTTGTTCACCCTCTTTTGAGAGAGCTTCAAGCTTCGGAATTACCATCGTCAATAACTGAATCATAATAGAAGCCGTAACATAAGGACCTAGACTCATCATCACTACGGAAAATCTGCTCATTCCTCCACCTGAAAAAACATCTAAAAAGGATAGGACCGAGTTTGTTTTGAAGACATTGTCCAAAAAGCTTTTCGTAGCAGCAGGGTCAGGGCCAGGAATAGGGACATGGGCTAGTAACCTGTAAATAAGGAGGATAAAAAGAACAAATATTATCTTTTTTCGTAGTTCTCTATTTCCTAAAACTCTTTTTATATATCCCATCTTAGTTCCTTTTAGAGATTTGTTGGTTTGGTTTTATGATTCTCTACCTGTTTCTTGGCACCTGCACTCATTTTATCAATTTCAAAGGTTAATTGTTTATTAAAATTATTCCCTGCGACAATCTTATATGAGGTTCTGATATTTTCTATAAAGCCTTCTTTAACTAAAAATTCAGCTGAAATCTTCGTTCCATCCTTATAACTTTCGAATTTGTCTAAGCTAATGGTAATAGTTTTAGGAGATCGCGATTTGAAGCCACGAAGCTTTGGTAAACGATTTACAAGCGGCAGCTGGCCACCTTCAAACCCAGGTCTAAGCTTCTTACCGGTCCTTGCTAGTTGTCCTTTGGTCCCACGACCAGCAGTTTTACCCTTTTTTGAACCGATTCCTCGACCAACTCTTTTGCTCTTTTTATTTATTTGCCCAAAAAGACTCTCTAGTTTCATTTCTTTTCTTCCTTAGCCTTAGTGTCAATTTTTTTCTTGCCTTTTTCAACTTTTTCGTCTTTTCCTTCATTCTTTGTTTGTGCTGATTGAAGACTAACAAGGGCATCAATTGTCGCATAAGCATTATTAATTTTTGAGTTTGAGCCAAGCATTTTTGACAAAATATCTTTGACTCCAGCTGCTTCCAAGACAGCACGAACTGCCCCACCTGCAATTACTCCTGT
Source organism: Patescibacteria group bacterium (assembly GCA_028718325.1). GTDB lineage: Bacteria > Patescibacteriota > CPR2 > UBA1875 > CAIMLA01 > JAQUMB01. Next base: position 25,322 of record JAQUMB010000003.1, on the reverse strand, counting down.
CCCTTCGCTGGCTGGCTTCAAAAAAACTCGGGCACCAGCCTTTTTGGCTAACACTTCGTGAGGAATAGTTGTCTCTTTTAGATTGACATCTTTCATATTCTTTTTGGCCTGAGAAACCGCTTTAGTAATTGCCCCCACAACCTCCCCACTTTTTTCAACGCCTATGCCAACACGACCATTTTTGTTGCCAACTACAACAGTTGCACGGAATCTCATTCTTCGACCACCCTTTACCACCCTAGTAACTCGATCGATCTGAATAACCTTTTCCTCGTATTCTTCCACCGGTAGCTCTTCAACTGCTTGTTTTACAACTGTATTTAACTCATCTCTCATATTCTCTCCTTACAGGACCCCACTGGGGCTAGAAATTAAGACCGCTCTTGCGGGCCCCTTCAGCTAACGCTTTAACTCTGCCGTGATATAACTTGCCACCTCGGTCAAATACAACTTCAGTAACTTTCTTTTTTTTGGCTTCTTCTGCTATTGCCTCACCGACCTTGAAGCCTTTATCCGTCTTTGTCATTTTTTCTTTTATTTTTAAATCAGAAGCAAATGCAATTGTTTGACCTGTCTGGTCATCGACCAACTGTGCAATAATATGTTTATTGCTAGAGCTAACTGATAATCTTGGCTTTTTGGCAGTTCCTTCTATCCTTGCTCTGATTCTAACTTTACGACGTTCTTTCTTTATAAATCTTTCTAACATTTTTACTCCTATTTCGTTCCTGTCTTACCAGATTTTCGTCTGATAACTTCTGTTGCATATTTAACACCCTTACCTTTGTACGGTTCGGGTTTTCTATATGAACGAATCTCAGCCGCTACCTGACCGACCTTTTGCTTATCAATGCCCGAGATAATGATATTATTTTTTTCAACATTGATATGGATATTTTCCGGGATTGCATATTTAATCGGGTGAGAATAACCGAGATTCAAAGTCAGATCATTACCTGATACAGCTGCTCTATAGCCGATACCATTTATTTCCAGTTCTTTTTTGAACCCTTCTGAAACGCCTTTAACCATATTGGATATTAGAGTTCGAGTCAAGCCATACAAAGAGCCAGACTCACTATCGTCAGCTTTTTTTGATAACAAGACTTGGTTTTCCTTTATTTCAAAATTAATTTTTGGATTCACCAGTAATTCAAGTATCCCTTTGCTGCTTTCAACTTTAACCAGATTACGTTCTTTTGTGACCGTAACCCCTGATGGTATTTCTACTGGTAATTTTCCTATTCTTGACATTTTTTCTCCCTTGAGACTTTTACCAAATCTTACACATTATTTCACCGCCAAGACCGAGTTTTTTAGCTTCTTTACCGCTCATAACGCCTTTTGATGTTGAAATTATAACAATCCCATAGCCTTGCAATACAACGGGGATAGTATCTTTTGTTGTGTAGACTCGTCGTCCAGGCTTGCTAACACGAACTAGCTTCTTTAGTTTACTATTCAAATCAACAAGAATCGCATTCCCTTCTTTTTCATAAGCATAGTCAGCTACGTAGCCTTCTTTTTTTAAAACCTTTAAGATTTCCAGTTTTAATTTGGAAGATGGAATTATTACTCGTTTTTTCTTCAATAAACCAGCGTTTCTTATTCTTGTTAACATGTCCGCAATTGGATCTGTAATTGCCATAATTTCTCCTTTATCTGTCGCTCCCACTATAGGGAGTGGGCTACCAGCTTGATTTGGTTACTCCCGGAATCTCACCCTTGTTGGCAAGTTCGCGGAAACAAATACGACACATGCCAAATTTTCTTAAATAACCATGAGGACGACCACATAATCGACATCTGTTAATCGTTCTGGATGAAAATTTTGGTTTTCTTTTTGCTTTTGCTATTAACGCTTTTCTAGCCATTTTAACTCCTAAACGGAAACCCTAACGATGTGAGTAAGGTTTTTGCTTCATCGTCAGTCTTTGCCGTAGTCGCAACATTAATCTGTAAACTAATTGGCGTACCCGCCTCTTCAAAACTTATTTCTGGGAAAAATCCATGTTCTTTCATACCTAAGCTATAATTACCGTGGCCATCAAAAGCATTTGATTTTATTCCTCTAAAATCACGAACACGAGGAAGGGCAATGTTTACAAGACGATCCAAAAATTCATACATTTTTTCTCCTCTTAGGGTCACAGAAACCCCTACGTTCATGCCCTCTCGAACCTTAAAGCCGGCAATCGATTTTTTTGCTTTTGTGATAACAGGAGCTTGTCCAGTTATTTTTTTGACTGCATCAATAGCTTCTTCCATAAATTTCGAGTTAGCAATCGCTCTTCCGACACCAGCATTGATAACTACCTTTGTAATTTTTGGGAGTTGGTTCATATTTTTGTAATGATAATTATTCATTAACTCAGTAGTTGCCTGTTTTTGATATAGTTCTTTCATTCTTTCCATTACTGCTCCTTGACCGCCACTTTGCATTTTTTGCAAATTCTGCTTTTGTCCCCATTTTTTGCAATTGAAATGCCAACTCTTGTTGGTTTACCGCAAGATGGACAAACAAAAACAACGTTTGAAATCTCAATCGGCTTCATGACTTCGATAATTCCACCCTGAGTATTTTTCTTATTCGGCTTAACTGCTTTTTTTACTATATTGACACCATTAACCATAACTTTTTTTTCTTTACTCAAAACTCGAGCAACATCACCTGTCTTGCCTTTGTCTTTGCCAGTGATAATCATCACTTTATCGTTTTTTACAATTTTTGCTTTCATTTATAAAACCTCTGGTGCTAATGATATGATCTTCATGTAACCCTTTTCACGTAGCTCACGTGCCACCGGACCAAAAATACGAGTACCCCTCGGTTGTCCAGCTTTGTCAATTAGTACTGCCGCATTATCATCAAATCTAATCAAAGACCCATCTTTTCGTCTATAGTCTTGACTGATTCGAACAATTACTGCTTGAACGACTTCTTTTTTCTTGGCATTACCACCAGGTATTGCCTGTTTTACAGAGCAAACAATAACATCACCAAGCGTTGCGTATCTTCGTCGGCTACCACCAAGTACCTTGATACACATCAATTCCTTAGCTCCAGTGTTGTCCGCTACCTTTAGTCTCGTTTGCATTTGTACCATCTTATTTCTCCAGCTCCTTGGCTGTTACCTTGTGAGTTGCTACCCATCTTTTTTTTGAAGAAAGAGGGCGAGATTCCGTAATATCAACTGTATCACCGACTTTATACTCATTTTTTTCATCGTGAACTAAAAATTTTGTTGAAGCTTTGTAATTTTTTCTATACAAAGGATGCTTTTTCGTTCTTTCAACCAAAACCGTGATGGTCTTTTCGGATTTGTCTGATACTACTTTTCCTCTCAATACTCTTTTCATTCTTTCACTCCGGTCTTCTTACCTTCTCTGGCTATTTCTTTTTCTGCAGCCATTATTTCTCTCTCCCTGACGATTGTTTCTATTTTGGCAATCAGTGTTCTTGATTTTTTGATTTCACTAACATTAGTCATTTCTCTGCTGGCAATTTTGAATCGATCCTTAACTAGCTTTGACTTTGTCTCGGCAAGAAGCTTCTTTAAAGATTTATCATCTTTTTGGATTAATTCTTTAGTCTTCACTTTGTTCGCTCCCGTGATCTTTAACTACTATTTTGGTTTTAATCGGTAATTTATGACTAGCCAGACGCAAAGCTTCTTTGGCAACAGATGTAGAGACACCGTCCATCTCAAATAAAACTCTCCCGGGCTTAACGACCGCGATAAAATGATCCGGGCTGCCTTTCCCTGATCCCATTCTTGTTTCGTTTGGTTTCTTGGTCACAGGCTTATCAGGAAAGATCCTAATCCAAATTTTCCCGCCACGTTTAATATATCTAGTCATTGCCCGCCTTGCTGCCTCGATTTGGCGAGAGGTTACCCAGGCTGGCTCCATGGCTTTAATCCCGATTTTTCCAAATTCAATATGCTGGCCGCGAGTTGCCTTTCCGGTTTGCGGATTTTTCTGGCTCTTTCTGTACTTTGTTTTTCTAGGCATCAACATTTGCGAACTCTTCTTTCTCTTTTTTCACTGATTTTTCTGTCATACCATTAAATATCCAAACTTTTACTCCTAAAATCCCATAAGTAGTTTTGGCACGAGCTACTCCGTAATCGATATCAGCATCTAGAGTAGCTAAAGGAATTTTTCCCTTGATCGAATGCTCGCTTCTTGCTATATCGGCTCCGTTAAGACGACCAGAAACCATGACTTTGATCCCCTTTACCCCCTCTTTTGTTGCTTTTTCAATTGCTTGTCTAATACATCTTTTGAACGGAATTCTTTTTTCTAACTGTGCTGCAATATTATCAGCAATAAGCTTTGCGTTGGCTTCGGCCTTTCGAATTTCTAGAATATTTATATCCTTAATTTTCCCTTTGGTAAATTTTGCCAATTTTGTCTTTAATTCAGAGGCTCCCGCACCGCCACGCCCGATGACAACTCCTGGACGGGAGGTGTGAATATTTATACTAACCTGATTGGCGTTTCTCTCTATCTCAACCTTGGCTACTCCAGCCCTTTGTCCGAGCTCGCTCAAAATATAATTTCTTATTTTAATATCTTCATGAAGCATGTCAGTATAATCACGCTTAGAAAACCATCGCGATTGCCAATTTTTATTTACCTGAAGTCGAAAACTAATTGGGCTAACTTTATGTCCCATTATTTTTTCTCCGATTTTTTACTTTGTTTATTTTCAACTTTATTCTCAACTTTTTTTGTATCATTTTTTTCAACATCTTTAGCGGGTTTGAATTTTTCACTTTTTGTTTTTTTAGCTTTTTTAGCTTCAAGTTTCAACTTTTTACTTTTAATGGTTGTCGTCTCATCAGAGACGACAACTGTAATGTGACTAGTTCTTTTAAGTATACTGTGAGCCATCCCTTTTGAAACCGGTTGAATACGTTTCAAGCTGGGTCCACCATCAACAGAAATACTTTTAATAATAAGCTTCTCACCTTCCGCATTAAAATTGTTCTCTGCATTAGCCACTGCTGATTTAACGGCTTTATGGATAATCTTAGCTGCCTTTTTTGGAGTAAATTTTAAGGTAACCAAGGCTTTCTTGGCATTCTGCCCACGCACAATATTGGCTACAAGACGTGCCTTTTTAGGTGATATTCTGATATATTTTTCGACAGCTTTTACTTCCATATGACTCTTTCTCTACAATTATTTCTGTGCCTTGGCTAACTTACCGCCATGTCCACGGAATTTACGGGTTGGTGAAAATTCACCTAAATGATGTCCGACCATATTTTCTGACACAAATACCGGGATATGTTCTTTTCCGTTATGTACTGCGAAAGTATGACTCACCATTTCAGGAGTGATAACCGCACTTCTTGACCATGTTTTTATGACTTTACGATCATTACCAAGAACTGTTACTTTCTTTAGTAACCTTTCATCAATATATGGTCCCTTTTTTAGCGATCTTGACATTTTATGATCCCCTTATCCTTACCTTCGACCTTTTTTTCGTGTTCTAATAACCAAACTGTTTGATTGTTTTTTTCGATTTCTTGTCTTTAGGCCCAAAGCTGGCACTCCCCAAGGAGTTTTTGGATTTTTAAGACCAATGGAAGTTCCACCTTCCCCCCCACCATGAGGGTGATCAACCGGGTTCATCGCCTTACCACGAACAGTTGGTCTAATTCCCATATGTCGTTTACGACCAGCTTTCCCAACTTTGATATTTGAATGTTCTGTATTTGAAACTATCCCGATACTTGCCAAGCAATTCTCACTCATTAATCTGATTTCACCTGATGGTAATTTTACTTGAGCCATTCCTGCTTCTTTGGCCATCAGTTGAGCCTTAACGCCGGCTGATCGGGCAATTTGTCCTCCCTTGCCCGGAAACATTTCAACATTATAAACGATAGTTCCCACAGGGATATCCTTTAGGGCTTTCCTATTCCCGGTTCTCACCTCTGCTTCATCGCCAAAGGTTAGCTTAGCGCCGATCTTTAACCCAGCTGGGGCTACAATATATAACTTTTCGCCATCATTCCTTGAAACAAGAGCAATTCTGGCTGATCGATTTGGATCATATTCGATTGCTTCAACGGTTACTTGTATGTTTTCTAACATCTTAAAATCAACCAAACGATAAGCTCGTCTAGCCCCCCCGCCACGATGACGTACGGTTATTTTCCCTTGAGCGTTACGGCCTGCCTGTTTTTTTATAGGCGATATCAAAGACTTCTCAGGCTTTTTCTTTGTGACATCCCTGAAATCATCGACTGACATGCCGCGTCTAGCGTTACTGGTTGGTTTTAATACTTTTACACCCATTATATACCTTTAAAATCCTCTATTTTTTCATCCTTTTTAATCATCACAACAGCTTTTTTATAATCTTTTCTTCGACCAAAAGTCTTGCCAAACCTTTTGACCTTACCTTTAACAATAACTGTATTAACAGATAAAACATGAACTTTGAAAGCTTTTTCTACTGATTGAGCAATTTCGATCTTTGTTGCTTCTTTAGCTACCATAAACACGTATTTTCCATTATCCGCACTGGCAAAGCTTTTTTCACTGATGACTGGCTGTTTTAGTACCCTGATTTGTTCCATCTTATCTTCCTAAATACTCGCTGGCTTTATTCAACGAATCTCCGACGAATACTAATTTTTCAGCATTTAAAATATCATAAACATTTAGATTTCGGTAATCACAAACCTTAATATTTTTCAAATTTCTAGTCGGTAAAACATTTTTTTCGGTTAAACCAGGAAAAATAATTAAACTTTTAGCTTCCCCAGCAATTTTTTCGACTAATTTTGCAAAATCTTTAGTTTTATCAACGGTGATCGATTCAATGTTGATAATCTCATTTTTCTTGCTGCTTAGAGCCGAAACAATTGCCAATCTCTTTTTCTTCTTTGGCATATCTCGAAGAAAGTTCTGCTCTCCTGTCGGACCGAAAGTAATTCCACCGCCTGTCCAAATCGGATTTCTGGTCGAACCAGTACGTGCTCTACCCGTTCCCTTTTGTCGATAAGGTTTTTTGCCTCCGCCAGAGACTTCTCCGCGAGTTTTGACCTTTGCGCTAGCTAAACGTCGACTAGCCAACTGAGCGACTATTGCCTCATGGATCAATGCCGGATTAATAGGTTCATCCAAAAACGCCAGCTTTATCTCTTTTGCTTCTTTTTTCTCTCCAGATTGTGTATAAACTGCTATTTTCATATTAACCTTTTATAAGTACCGTGCTCTTCCTGGGTCCTGGGATTGCTCCACGAATCGCTAGAATATTATTTTCCACATCAACTTTGATTACTTTTAATTGTTTGATCGTTACTTGTTCATGGCCCATCTGCCCCGGTAGTTTTTGGCCCTTAAAAACATGTTCAGGATAACCTGCACCGATCGAACCGGGAGCTCTATAATTGTGAGAGCCGTGAGTTTTTGGTCCACGATGGAAGTTATGACGTTTGATGGTTCCAGCAAAGCCTTTACCCTTCGAAATACCGGTAACATTGACTAGATCGCCTTCACTAAAAATATCGACCTTTATTTGATCTCCGACTTTGGTGGATTCATCGTCGACATTTTCTATTTTGACCTCTCGCAAAATTTTACTCTCTGATTTTGATTTTTTAAGATGCCCTAGCAGAGGCTTGACAATATTTTTGCCTTTGCCAAAACCGATTTGGAATGCATCATAACCCTCTTTTTCGGCTGTTTTAACCTGAGTTACAGTGCAAGGACCGGCTTCAACCACAGTAACAGGAACGAAGTTGCCTGCTTCGTCAAAGATATGTGTCATTCCGACTTTTTTTCCGATAATTGTTTTCATAGTTTTTGCATAAAAATATATACGTCGACAAAAAGGTAGTTTCAAAATTTCTTTGACTTACCTAATTCCCGCTTGGTTTGTTTGTTAAGTTGTACAAACGCAAGAAAAATTATATTCAATTTCTCTCTAAAAGTCAACAGTTTTTATTACGAAAAGAATCCTGAATTTCTTCGGGATTCTTTTCTATATTTTCCGATAGTTTTTTGTCTACATCTTGATTTCGATATCAACCCCCGCGGGAAGATTAATATTCATCAAGGCATCAACGGTTTTGTTCGTATAATCCTTGATGTCGATTAATCTTTTATGAACTCTCATCTCAAACTGTTCACGGGAATTCTTATCGATGTTGCTAGCTCGAAGTACAGTTATCGGAGTTCGATCAGTCGGTAATGGGATCGGTCCCATAACGATTGCCCCACTTCGTTCTGCTGCTTCAATAATTTGCACCGAAGACTGATCAATAATCTTGTGATCATACGCCTTTAGTTTGATTCGTATTCTTTGTTTGGTTTTTTCTTCGGCCATTTTACCTAAAATTATTTAGTAATTTTCGTTACCACACCAGAACCGACTGTTCGTCCACCCTCACGGATAGCAAAGTGTAAACCTTCTTCTATAGCAATTGGTTGGATAAGTTTGACACCCATTTTGATATTATCTCCAGGCATAACCATCTCACCATCGAAAGTGATTTCACCAGTTACATCGGTGGTTCTGATATAGAATTGAGGTTTGTATCCTTTGAAGAATGGAGTATGTCGTCCACCTTCTTCTTTGGTAAGGATATAAACTTCTGTGTCAAATTCGGTATGAGGAGTGATAGAACCCGGTTTGGCCAAAACCATACCACGTTCTATATCAGTTTTCTCAATACCTCGGAGCAAGACACCAGCATTATCACCGGCTTGACCCTGATCAAGTTGCTTCTTGAACATTTCTATCCCGGTAACAACTGTTTTTCGAGTTGGCTTGATCCCAACAATTTCTATTTCTTCGTTGATTTTTACAACCCCTTTTTCGATACGACCAGTTGCAACAGTCCCACGTCCTTTGATAGAAAAAACATCTTCAACAGGCATTAGGAAAGGCTTAGAAACATCACGCTCTGGTTCTGGAATATAGGTATCAAGCGCGTCAAGAAGCTCTGTGATTGATTTGGCAGCTTCTGGATCTCCTTCATAGGCTTTTAGAGCTGATCCTCGAATAATAGGAGCTTTATCTCCATCAAATTCATATTTGGTCAAAAGTTCACGAACTTCCATTTCGACAAGATCAAGCATCTCTGGATCGTCAACCATGTCAGTTTTGTTCATATAAACAATAATCTTTGGCACACCAACGTTTTTTGCTAAAAGTAAATGTTCTCTGGTTTGAGGCATTGGCCCGTCAGTTGCAGCTACTACCAAAATAGCACCGTCCATTTGAGCTGCACCAGTAATCATGTTCTTAACATAGTCTGCATGTCCTGGGCAATCAACATGAGCGTAGTGACGCTTTTCTGTCTCATACTCAGAGTGATGAGTCGCAATAGTGATACCACGCTCCCTCTCTTCTGGGGCATTATCAATTTCTTCGAATTTTTCTACATTAGCCATACCTTTGTCGCCTAAAACTTTTAGGATAGCGGCTGTTAATGTAGTTTTACCATGATCGACATGACCAATTGTGCCAACGTTGACATGGGGTTTTGTTCTTTTGAATGTTTCGGCCATCTTTTCTCCTTTTCGGCCAAAGGCCGATCCGCAAGTAGCGGATTTCATTAATAGTTATTTTTTGACTAAATAAACTTTTCCACACCTAAGCGTATGGATTTAATTTTATCTCAACTTTGCTTGATAAGTTTACTATAAATTATCTGTTTCTGCAACATTTTTTTAGCTTTCATCCTCAATCGGCTTCTTACCACGTTTGGCAATAATTTCTTGTGCCACATTCCCTGGTACTTCTTCGTAATGATCAAATTCCATCGCATAGTTCCCACGGCCTTGGGTCATAGAACGAAGGTTTGTCGCATAACCAAACATTTCAGCTAACGGAACAAGTGCATCTATAACTTTAGCTGTTCCGCGATCTGACATTTGCTGGATTCGTCCTCTCTTTGAGTTCAAATCACCCATCACGTCTCCCATATATTCTTCTGGTACAGTGACTTCTACCTTCATAATCGGTTCTAGAATAATAGGATTAGCTTTTCGAACCCCTTCTTGGAAAGCCATCGAACCTGCAATTTTGAAAGCCATTTCTGATGAATCAACTTCGTGGAAAGAACCGTCGTAAAGAGTTACTTTCACATCCACTACCGGATAAGCGGCGATTACCCCATTGGTCATTGCATCCTTTACCCCGTTTTCAACTGGGTTAATAAATTCTTTGGGAATTGTCCCACCAACAATTTTGTTTACAAATTCAAATCCCAAACCTTTTTCCTGTGGCTCTATTTCAAGCCAGACATGTCCATATTGACCTCGTCCGCCTGATTGACGAATAAACTTGCCTTCTTGCTGAACTTTCTTTTTGATTGTCTCTCTGTAAGCCACCTGAGGTTTGCCGATATTTGCTTCTACTTTGAATTCCCTCTTCATTCGATCAACAATGATGTCCAAGTGTAACTCGCCCATGCCAGAGATAATCGTTTGGCTGGTTTCTTCGTCCGTTTTTACTCTAAAGGTCGGGTCTTCTTCCGCCAAACGGGCCAAGGCTAACCCCATTTTTTCTTGATCAGCTTTGGTTTTTGGTTCTATGGCAATTTCGATCACCGGCTCAGGAAACTCAATGTTCTCAAGCATCACCGGGTGCGCTACGTCACAAAGAGTATCCCCAGTAGTTGTTTTTCCGAGTCCTACAGCAGCCGCAATATCTCCAGCAAAAACCTCATCAACTTCCTCCCGATGATTTGCATGCAGACGGACTATACGACCAATTCTTTCTTTGTTACTTGTAGTAGCGTTTAAAATATATGAACCCTTCTTCAATACGCCCCTATATACGCGGAAGAAAATCAATTTTCCAACAAATGGATCAGCAGCCACTTTGAAAGCAAGGGCAGCAAATGGTTCATCATCATTTGCCTTCACTTCTATCTCTTCACCAGTTTTTGGGTCAGTACCGAGTGCTGGTTTAACATCCAATGGCGACGGCAAGTAATCAATGATCGCATCGACTAGTTTTGCAACTATAACCCCTCGGCCATCTCCACCTAAAAATGGGAAAAATTCCCCAGAAACTGTTGCTTTTCTTATCAATTCCCTAAGTTCCGGGACAGAAATCTGGTCGCCAGCCAAGTATTTTTCCATCAAATTGTCGTCGTACTCAACAACTTTTTCTACCAATTCTTCACGGTATTTGTTAGCTTTTTCTAGCATATCAGCTGGAATTTCAACCTCTTCTAGCTTTTTATCAGTATATTCTTTGTATGTATAACCTTTCATCTCAACCAAATCGATCACTCCACACATACTTTGCTCAAATCCAATTGGCAATTGAATCGGATAAGCATTCCGAGATAATCTTTCTCGAACCGAATCTAGTGTTTTATAAAAATCGCCTCCTGTTTGATTAATCTTGTTGGCAAAAAACATTCTTGGAACGTTGTATTTATCTGCTTGTCTCCAAACCGTCTCGCTCTGAGGTTCAACTCCCATTTTCCCATCTAAGATAACCACCGCTCCATCCAAAACACGGAGAGAACGTTCAACTTCAACAGTAAAATCCACATGGCCAGGCGTATCAATGATGTTAATTCGATGATTTTTCCAATAACAAGTTGTGGCAGCTGAAGTAATGGTAATCCCACGTTCCCTCTCTTGTTCCATCCAGTCCATAGTTGCTTCACCTTCATGAACTTCACCTATCTTGTGGACTCTTCCTGAAATATATAAGATTCCTTCCGTTACAGTCGTTTTCCCAGCATCAATATGGGCGATTGTCCCAACGTTTCTTGTTTTTTCTAAGCTATATTCTCTAGCCATTTTTCTTTCCTTCATTAAAGATTGTCACGCTGGACGCAATGACAACTAAAGTCTTTTTCGGTTTTTACTTGTTAATTTTTATTTATTAATATCTAGCAAAGTGTGCAAAAGCTTTGTTTGCTTCAGCCATTTTGTGAGTGTCTTCTCGTTTCTTAATTGCTGCACCAACATTATTATAAGCGTCGATAAGCTCTTGAGCTAAAGCTTTATCAAATGATACCCCCCTACGCGCCCTAGCGGCATCACGAACCCAAACAATTGCATAATGAAGCCGTCTTTCCCCTTTAACCTCCATCGGGACTTGATAAGTTGCCCCACCAATCCGACGAGATTTCACTTGAACCATAGGAGATATGTTTTTAATCGCTTGATCTAACACATCTAAGGCTGGCTTACCGGTATCTTTTTCGAGTTTTTCCATTGCGTCATATAAAAGATTTGTTGCAATAGTTTTCTTACCATTAAGCATTATTTTGTTTATAATTTTTGAAACCAGGATACTTTTATATTTCATATCCGGCTCAAGTTTTCTTTTGGCTACTTTTTTTGGATCTCTTGGCATTTTGCTCCTTTAACTTTTCTTTGCACCGTAACGGCTTCTACCTTGTTTGCGATTTGAAACACCACTAGCATCTAAGGAACCACGAACTATATGATAACGAACTCCCGGTAAGTCTTTGACTCTTCCGCCTCGGATCATCACAACACTGTGTTCTTGCAGGTTATGTCCGATTCCTGGAATATAAGCCGTAACTTCCATCTGGTTTGTTAATCTGACACGAGCAATTTTTCTTAAAGCCGAGTTTGGTTTTTTTGGCGTCGTTGTCGTAACTTTTACACACACTCCTCTTTTTTGAGGAGAAGACGTCGATATAGACCTGTTTTTCAAAGCATTATGAACTTTCTGCAAAGCTGGTGATTTTGACTTTACTTTTGCAGTTTTTCTTGGTTTCCTGATTAATTGGTTAATTGTTGGCATTTTTTCTCCCTATGTAACCTCGCCTGAGGCCTTTCTTAAATCTTAAGAAGTTTATCAATTTATTGGCTCCTCGTCAAGGTTTCATCGAAACCGGTTCCTGCTGGAATAAGTTTACCAATAATAACGTTTTCTTTTAGCCCTCGTAAGTCATCAACCTTACCAGCAACGGCAGCACTTATTAACACCTTACTTGTTTCTTGGAAAGAGGCCGCGGAAAGAAAGCTATCAGTTGTTAAGGCAACTTTGGAAATAGACAAAAGCAGATTCGTACTTTCAGCAGGCTTAGTCCCTTTTCGAATTGCTTCGTTGTTTGCTCTGTTCAAAGCTGTCCTAGATACAATCTCCCCAACCACAAATGGAGTTCCGTTTGCTTCATCAATACGGCAACGGCTGAACATTTGTCTAATGATAATTTCGATATGTTTGTCGTTGATTGTTTGTCCTTCGGAAGCGTAGGTTTGTTGGACTTCTTTAACAATGTAACGCTGAACAGCATTTTCCCCTAGAAGCTTTAGGGCCTCCTGGAGATTCCAAGAGCCTTCTGTTATAGCCTGACCTATTTCTACAACATCCCCGTCTTTGATCAGCAGGCCAACTTGAGAGGATATCTCATATAATTTGATATTTGCCTCTTTGACAACTTGAATCTCATGATCCTTAATTTTCACCGTTCCCGGATTTTTTGCCTTTACTGGTTTTTTGCCATCTTTGGTAGCTAAAATATCCCGAAGTTCTACAAATTGATTGTTTTTAACTTCGATTGAATAACCAGTTGCATCATAGATATCTTTGTTTAACTCTTGAGATACGATTTCTATCTTGTGTTTTCCATTAGATGTCTCTACATGAGCGACTCCTGAAAGTTCAGTCAAGATTGCCTGCCCCTTTGGCATTCGTGCTTCAAAAAGCTCTTCAACACGAGGCAGCCCTTGAGTGATATCGGCCCCAGCAACTCCTCCTGCATGGAAAGTTCTCATCGTCAACTGGGTTCCTGGTTCACCAATACTTTGCGCAGCAATAATTCCAACTGCTTCACCTAGCTCAATCAAGCCACCTTTGGCTAGATCTGAACCATAGCATTTTTGACAAACTCCCCATTCGGCTTTACAGTTGGAGATAGAGCGGATATAGACTTCTTCTATTCCACCGTTTTCGATGTCCTCGAAAACATCATCTGTGATTAGAACACCCTTTTTAGCAATAATTTCACCTGTTTTACTATTAACAACATTTTCAGCTAAAACACGTCCCTTGACACGAGCTGCGAAATCTTCACCAATCGCTTTTGATTCAGTAATAGAAATAAGCGTTGTTTCCTTTGTCCCACAGTCCTTTTCAGTAACAATTACATCTTGGGAGACATCTACTAGGCGCCTTGTTAAATACCCAGAATCCGAAGTCTTTAAGGCTGTATCAGAAAGCCCTTTTCGAGCTCCATGTGTTGAGATGAAGTACTCCAACGAAGAAAGCCCTTCTTTGTAATTTGATTTTATCGGTAACTCTATGATTCGTCCTGTCGCACTTACAACCAAGCCTTTCATGCCTGCAAGTTGCGTCAGCTGGCCGATTTCCCCTCTGGCCCCAGAGTCCATCATGATAAAAGCCGTTGAGTTTCTGTCCATCTGCTCTGACATACTCTTTTGAACTTCTTTTTTAGCGTTTTCCCAGATTTCCAAAGTTTTACCATATTTTTCATCCTCAGTGATCAAGCCTTGATTATATTGCTCATGGGTATGAATTTCTTTGTCCCCAAACCCTTTTAAAATTTCCTCTTTGTTTACTGGAATTTGAATATCTTCCATCGAAAAAGAGAGGCCTGATTTTGTTGAGTATCTAAAACCAAGATCCTTTATCCTGTCAACAAATCCTACTGTTGCTTCTTTGCCACAGATCTTATAGACACGATCAACTAAGTTGGTAAGTTTCTTTTTATTTAATGCGTCATTCACAAAACCAAGTTCATCAGGCAAAATATTATTAAAGAGGATTCGGCCAACGGTAGTTTCTATCAATTCAGCGTTAATCATGACTTTTATCATTTTTCTGATCCCGATGTTCCGTGTATCATAGGCCAATATTGCCTCCGTCGAGTCAGAATAAACCTTTAATTCAGCACCATCAGTTTGGTCGGCTGTCGTCATCCAATAAATACCTAATACCATATCTTGACTTGGCTTTACAACTGGCTCCCCAGCTGCTGGCTTAAGAAGATTGTTGCTTGAAAGCATAATTTCTTTTGCTTCTCTCTGTGCCTCTGCTGACAAAGGAACGTGTACTGCCATTTGATCGCCATCAAAATCAGCATTAAAGGCAGCACAAACTAGAGGGTGAATCTGAATTGCCTTTCCTTCAATTAGGACTGGTTTGAAAGCTTGAATCCCTAGCCTATGAAGTGTTGGGGCTCTATTCAATAAAACATATTTATCTTGAATCACTTCGTCCAAGGCATCCCAAACCTCGTTTTTACTTCTTTCAATCATTCGACTGGCACTTTTTACATTATGGGCTAGTCCCCCCATAATCAGTTTTGAAATTACAAAGGGCTTAAAGAGTTCTAGGGCCATCATTTTTGGTAAACCACATTGATGAAGTTCTAATTCTGGACCTACAACAATTACCGAACGACCTGAATAATCAACCCTTTTACCTAAAAGGTTTTGTCGAAACCGACCCTGTTTACCCTTGAGCATATCGGCCAAAGAACGTAGTTTTCTCCTGGAAGTAGCAGTCGCAACATTCTTATCTCGTCTAGCTCCATTATCAATCAAAGCATCAACGGCTTCTTGAAGCATTCTTTTTTCGTTTCGACAAATTACTTCTGGCGCATCCATGTCAAGAAGTCTCTTTAAGCGATTATTTCGATTAATCACCCTTCGATAAAGATCATTGAGGTCACTAGTTGCGAATCTCCCGCCATCTAGCTGAACCATCGGACGAAGATCGGGCGGAATAACAGGCAATACAGACATGACCATCCAGTCAGGTTTTATTTTGGCATTCAAGAAACCTTCAATTAA
This sequence comes from Patescibacteria group bacterium, assembly GCA_028718325.1. Lineage (GTDB taxonomy): Bacteria > Patescibacteriota > CPR2 > UBA1875 > CAIMLA01 > JAQUMB01. The sequence goes on along the minus strand of JAQUMB010000003.1, from coordinate 9,527 downwards.
TTTTGATCTCTTGAGAGCCTTCTTTCTTTTCACCCCCTGTGAGTTATCAACTTCATTCCTAAGTGACTCAGCAAGTTCTTCCAGATTAATTTTTGAGAGTACCTCTTGAATCGCTTCAGCCCCAATTCCTGCTCTGAAAACTTCTCCATATTTCATTGAGAATTCTCGATATTTTTGTTCGGAAATTATTTCCATTGGAGTTAATTGAGCTAGTTCCTCTTTGGCACTATTTCGATATTGTTCGAGTTCTTCTATCTGAATTGTTGCTTCCTTTTCATCTTTTGTTAAATTTGCAATTTCTGTTTTTCTCACTTTGAACTCTTCGTCAATCTGTTTTAACGCACTTGACTTTGCCTCTTCGTCTACTTCTAGAACAATGAAATTCGCAAAATAGACGACTTTTTCTAAGTCTCTTACTGATAAGTTCAACGTGAGACCGATTGAGCTTGGAGCCCCTCTTAGAAACCAGATATGGGTTACCGGTACTGCTAGCTTAATATGACCCATTCTCTCACGACGAACGATGGAGCGAGTTACTTCAACTCCACAACGATCACAAACTACACCTTTATAACGAATTCTTTTGTATTTGCCACAGTAACATTCCCAATCTTTACTAGGTCCAAAAATTCTTTCACAAAAAAGTCCATCTTTCTCTGGCTTTAGGGTTCGATAGTTAATGGTTTCAGGTTTAGTAATTTCACCGCGAGACCATTGCATTATATGATCCGGCGATGCCACCATAAGTTTTACTGCTTTAAAGTCATCATTTTTAGTTTCATTTATAATCATTTTGCTACCTCTTCTTTTCCATCTTCTAATACTGCGAAATCATCTTTTGTATCATCTTCTGAGACATCAACGGTTGGCATTTCTTTCTCGGCTTCGTTTCCAACCATCATTTCTGCATCATTTAGTTCATCGATGTTTTGTTCATAAGTTTCTTCTATAACTTCTTCTGCTTCAATTTCGGTAGTTTCTCCAGCTGTTTCCTGTATAAGATCGACCGCTAAGCCTAATCCCTGAAGCTCTTTGACCAAAACATTGAAAGATTCTGGAATTCTAGGTTCACGTATTTCTTCACCCTTGATAACCGCTTCATAAGCTTTTGATCGACCGACCACATCATCTGATTTGATTGTAAGTATTTCCTGTAATGTATGTGCAGCACCATAAGCTTCTAGAGCCCAGACTTCCATTTCTCCAAATCTCTGGCCACCAAATTGGGCTTTCCCGCCCAGTGGCTGCTGTGTTACCATCGCGTAAGGACCAATTGACCGAGCATGTATCTTGTCCTCGACCAAATGAAGCAGTTTCAACATATATTTATAGCCCACTACTGTTCTTTCGGCAAAAGGCTCTCCGGTTCGACCATCACATAATTGAACCCTGCCATCTTCTGGCAACCCAGCCTTATTCAAGAGGTCCTTAATCTGATCGATCGTGACTCCGTCGAAAACCGGAGTTGCAATTTTTAATCCCAAAGCTTTGGCTGCCCAACCCAAATGAGTTTCTAAGACCTGCCCGAAATTCATACGAGAGATGACACCTTGTGGATTAAGAACTATATCTACTGGTGTTCCATCCTCTAAATAAGGCATGTCCTCTACCGGCAAAATTTTAGCAATTACTCCTTTATTACCATGACGCCCAGCCATCTTATCCCCAATCGCTACTTTTCTCATTTGAGCAATGGTCACAAAAACTTGCTTCATTACTCCGACTGGAAGCTCATCACCTTTTTCACGACTCTTGATATTAATATTGACAACTTTTCCATGGACACCTGGCTGAACTCTCAGGCTGCTGTCTTTGACATCTCGTGCTTTTTCACCAAATATAGCCCTTAATAGTCTTTCTTCCGCAGTTAGTTCTGTTTCGCCTTTTGGTGTAATTTTCCCAACCAAGATATCTCCGACCACTACTTCCGCACCAACTCTGATAATTCCACTCTCGTCTAGATCACGAAGAGCGTCTTCTCCAACGTTTGGGATATCTCTAGTAATTACTTCCTCTCCTAATTTTGTGTCCCTAACATCTATATGTGATTCTTCTAAATGAATAGAGGTATAACGATCATCTTCAACTAATCTCTCGGATAAAATAATCGCATCTTCAAATGTCCCACCTTCCATACACATAAAAGCAACAAGAACGTTCTGTCCTAAGGCAATTTCTCCCTTATCAATTGCCGGGCCGTCTGCTAAAAGGTCACCTTTTTTGATTTTTTGCCCTTTATCAACTACTGGATGTTGATTGATGCAGGTATCGCTGTTTGATTGTTCAAATTTATGTAATTCAATAATTTCTTCTTTTCCGTTTGTATATTTTACCTTGATGTGATCGCCAGTGGCAGAAACAACTTCTCCTGCTCCTTTGGCAACAATTGTTTGACCTGTGTCCTCCGCAACTTTAGCTTCATTGCCCGTCCCGACAATCGGAGATTCTGGCCTGACCAAAGAAACCGCTTGTCGTTGCATATTAGCTCCCATCAATGCACGTCTGGCCTCATCATGTTCCAGGAATGGAATTAAAGAAGCTGAAATACCTACTGGTTGTTCAGTGGCAACATCAATATAATCAATTTCTTCGATATCAACTTCGTCTGCCTCCCCTTTTCTTCGGGCAATAGCTGTTTTGGTAAGAAAATTACCTTCCGCATCAACCAGCGTTTTTGCTTGAGCAATGATTATTTTATCTTCCACATCGGCTGTTAAATATTCAATTTCCTTAGTCGCCTGAGGTTTGATTAGAATATAGTCTTGCCCATTCCCCGACAAATCTTTGGCAGCAGTTGCGGTGATTTTCGTACCAGTTTTAATAACAATTTTCCCTGACTTGTTTTTTAAATCTTTTTGCGCTATATAACCAATAGCTGATTTGCCATCATTTTTAACTTTATTCAAAACTTTTCTATAAGGTGTTTCAATAAAGCCATATTCATTAATCTTTGAGTAAGAAGATAATGAACTAACCAATCCAATGTTTGGTCCTTCCGGAGTTTCGATAGGACAAATTCTTCCATAATGAGTTTTGTGTACATCACGTACTTCAAACCCGGCTCTTTCACGTGTCAAACCTCCAGGCCCAAGTGAGCTTAATTTCCTCTTATGGGCTAACTCTCCCAAAGGATTTGTCTGTTCCATGAATTGCGACAGTTGAGAACTGGCAAAAAATTCTCTGACAGCTGCTACAATCGGTCGCACATTAATAAGCTGGCTGGCAGTTGTGGTATTAGGATCGTTGGTCGACATTCGATCTCTGATAATTCTCTCTACCCTTAAAAGGCCCATTCTAAATTTGTTTTGCAATAACTCTCCGACTGTTTTAACCCGACGATTTCCCAGGTTATCAATATCATCAGCAACTCCTAAACCATTGTTTAACCGAATAATCTCTTTGATAATTTCTACTAGATCATCTCTCCTCAAAACTTGATTTTCACGAATGTTTTTGACGTCTATATCAAGCCTTTTGTTCATTTTATAGCGACCTACTCGAGAAAGGTCATATTTTTTAATATCGAAAAAGACACCTTCTATATAGCTCTGAGCATTCTCAACCGTCGCTAAATCACCAGGTCTGATTCTTTTATAAACCTCTACAAAAGCTTCGCCTTGAGTAGTAGACGGGTCCTTTTCTAAAGTATTTTTTATGTAATCACGATCTTTATTGGTATTTACGTCACTAAAAAGTTTGACCATTTCCTCATTTGTTTTATAGCCAAAGGCTCTGAGGATTGTCGTTATAGGAATCTTTCTCTTGCGATCAATCTTGGCATAGATAACTCCCTGGGGGCTAGTTTCGATCTCAAGCCAAGCTCCACGCCCTGGAATAATTTTTGCGCCAAAAAGCTCAACATCATTATTTGTTTCTGAATTGAAAAAGACACCGGGAGAACGAATAAGCTGGCTGACAACAACTCTCTCCACGCCGTTAATAATGAAGGTCCCACGATCAGTCATAACCGGCATATCACCGAGGAAGACTTCTTGTGTTTTCTTTTTACCATTTTCTCGATTGGTTAGTTCGATATTAGCCTTTAATGGTGCCTCATAAGAAACCTTCTTTTCCTTTGAGACTTTTTCCGAGTATTTTGCTTCTCCCAACCAATAATCTTTAATATTTAGGGACATTATTTTCCCAGTATAATCATCAATTGGGAAAACTTCATCAAATAGTTCTTGAAGTCCATCTTTGATAAATCGATCAAAGCTTTGTGTCTGAACCTCAATTAAATCTGGTAATGGCATAACATTCGGAGAAATGTTTAGAAACCTTCTGCCTGTTTTTGAAGTGCTAACAAAAGAAACTTGTTCTTTGGCCATAAAAATACCCGCTCCTTATTTTAAAATTTAAACTTACAACTCGAGGAGTGACGCTATTCACATTTTTCGTTTCAGCACTTTCGTGCTTTGCTTAGAACTATGGGTTGTATGCTTGATAAATCAAAACAAGCTTTGCGACCCATTTATTAGTCGTGATAAAAAGTTTACACTATTTTACACACATTGTCAACAATAATTGTTATTTTAAATAATTGTATCGATTAATCCGTAGGTTTTCGCTTCATTCGCCGTCATAAAGAAATCACGTTCAACATCAAGATTTACCTTGTCTACCTTTTGCCCTGTGTGCTTAGCAAGGATCTCATTGATTTGTTTTTTTGTTCGTAAAAGTTCCTTAGCATGAATTTCAATATCAGTCACTTGGCCTTCCATTCCGGAGACAATTGGCTGATGAATCATAATTTTAGAATTAGGCAATGAAAAGCGTTTCTTTTTTGCTCCAGAGGTTAGAATAATAGCAGCTGCACTGGCCGCCATCCCAACACACACTGTTGAAACATCAGGACGGACATATTGAATAGTGTCATAGATAGCCAAGGCACTCGTGACGCTCCCACCCGGGCTATTGATGTACAAAGTAATATCCTTCTTGCTGTCTGTATGCTCTAAAAACAGAAGCTGAGCAATAATTGTATTGGCAACTGTATCATCAATCCCTGTCCCCAAAAAAACAATTCGATCTTCAAGCAGTCGAGAATAAATATCATAAACTCGTTCGCCAAGGTTCGATTTTTCGATAACCGAAGGTATCAGGACTTGATTTTTCGCTTTCATATTTTCTCCTTCTTTATATATTATAGCAAAAAGGTTAAATTATCTTCTTTAAATCCCCATTCAATACTAGTGGCTCAAAAACTTCTACCTCATCATTTATATATTTCTGTGTGGGGATATCATTTAAAATATAAATTTTCTTGTTCAAAGCATAAGCATACCCCATTTCTAGAAAGGTATTTGCACCTATATAATTTTTGATACCATTTTTATCATAGTTAGTAACCAATATACCATCACTTTCAGCAATGTAACGATAATAAGCGATGATCAGATCGCGCTCTTTCTTTATCTCTGTATCTGACATTTTATAGTCAGTCGGCCTTTTAACTTGCTCATCCCACTTGTTCAAGATACCTTTATGCCCAAGATTTGCTAAATCTTGTTTGATTTTAACCTTTTCTTTGCAAAAACTGCTACTACCACAAATTACTATTTTCATTTTTGTTCTTTCTAAATCGCTTTATTAGCTACAGTCTGGGCCCCTTCTTTCACAGGGATAACGAAAAATTAATTACTTCGAGCATGTTTCGTAAAGATAACTAATAACCTTCTCGCCTATTAAACCATTTTCGATTTGATGATGCCCATCGTGTGAGTCATAGAAGCTTTCAGCTTGTTTTTTCTCTTCTGGGTTAACTTGTAACAATCTTTTTTCAGCCTCCTGATGAATTTCTTCTTCTGTGACTTCCGCCTTTAACTTCTTCGCCACTTCTGTCAGAATTAATCCTATTTTAACTCTCTTTTCGGCTTCAGGAAGCATTTCTTTTTCCAGTTCTTCCTTGGTCTTTTTTGTCATCTCCAAATAACGGTCAACTGTTAAACCCTGATGCTCTAGATTGTGTTCGACCTCATGAAGTAAGTTGTGAGTTTCCTGGTGAATTAATGAGCTTGGAACTTTAATTTTTGTTTGGGATATAATTTTTTCTAATATCTCACCCTCAATCCTATTTCGCTCTTGAGCAACTTTTGTGTTCAATAATTCTTTTCCAATATCCTCTTTCAGATGAGACAACTCCTTAAATGGACCAACTTGTGTGGCAAAGGCATCGTTGATTACTGGCAAGATTACTTCATTGATCTCATGCATTTTTATTTTGAACTTTGCTTTTTTACTAGCCAAGTTTGTGGCATGGTATTCTTTTGGAAAGGTTACCTCAATTTCCTTGTCTTCATTTTCCTTCATCCCGACAAGCTGTTCTTCAAACCCCGGTATCATTTGTCCTTGACCTAATATCAATGGATATTTTTGGTTCTTGTTTCCTTCAAATGGCAAGTTATCGACAAAGCCTTCAAAGTCAATTTCTATCTTATCGCCTAGTTTAGCCGGCCTTGTGACCTTTGAGTGTTTAGCTAATTGCTTGGCCAGGTCATTCAGAACTTCTTGAATTTCCTCATCCGTGATCTTAGGTACTTCTCTTTTTATCTTTATGGCTGTCAGGTCTGGCAATTTAAATTCCGGTAAAACTTCAATCACTGCTTCATAACTCAACCCGTCCGTTGGCACAAATTTAAGTAATTTTATTTCCGGTGGGCCTACGGGATTTAAATTCTCTTTAGTGATTGCTTCATAATATGTCTCAGGGATGATCAAATCCAGTATCTCAGCATTTAGTCTCTCTTGGCCGATTTCCTTTTCGATCAAATGTTTTGGTGCCTTACCGGGCCTAAACCCAGCTACTTTTACGTTTTTTGACAGTCTACCGTAAACTACCTCGGACTTGTCTGCAATAAGTCTTGCTTCAACATCAATGATTAATTTTATTTTATCTTCAATGTTTTCTTTTTGAATTTTCAAGATTATTCCTTTCCTATGTTCCTACGTAAATTACAATTTAACATTTTTATTGAAGCGGCGATTACAATAAGTTTAATTTTTCCTCTAGTGAGTTTTCGTCTTGCAGACCCATTAAATTGTCAACTGGTTTGCCTTCTTTGAAAATAATCAATGTCGGAATACTCATAACTCCATACTCAATAGCAATTGACTGATTTTCGTCAACATTAAGTTTTACAAATTTAACTTTTCCTTCATATTTTTTACTTAATTGATCAAATATCGGCTCCATTGCCTTGCACGGCCCGCACCAATCAGCATAGAAATCAACAATTACCGGTTTTTCCGATTTTATCACCTCATTTTCAAATTCACCTTCTTTTACCTGTACTAATGACATGGCTTCTCCTTTCAGTCGATGAGTAATTAGTTTAATAGTGAAATAGTTTCGAAGCACGATTTCTCTATTGTTTTTACTATCAACTCGTTACTATTTAACTTTTAACTGTTTATGGTGCCCGAGGCGAGACTCGAACTCGCAAGCCATTTCTGGCACTAGTTCCTAAGACTAGCGCGTATACCAATTCCGCCACCCGGGCGCATAAAATGCTTTGTAATTTTACCATTTCAGGATTAGTTTTTCAATATTCAAGAAAGATTGAGGGCGGCCCGATGGACATCGGGCCGCCCTTTTGATGGTACTAGCGAAGCTTCCCTCGCTTCAAGTTCTTGAGCCATTTTACATAGCTCTTATTTCTTTTGTCTTTTCGCCATGCTTTCATGGTGGTGTAACCCCAAGCGCTTAGCATGATCTTGACCTTATTCATCGAGAAGAGAGCTTTGATCAAATGCGAAAGTGAGAAGAAGCGCGCATAGCCCAAGATTATCCTCGCCTGGAGTTCGTATGGAGTCATATTCTTAGGGATGAAGACCACATGATGCGCGTCGTAGTGTTCCCAGCGAGAGTCGAAAATCCGGCTGGTCCGTTTAATTTCTTCATAGACAGGGGTTCCCGGCAAAGGTGTCAGTATGTTCAGCATGATCGTACTGATCTTGTGTTCGATCGCGAAGTCAACGGTATCACGAACGACATCTTTGGTATCTGTGTCAGCTCCCAAGACAAACATACCGTGGCTTTTGATCCCATGAATGTTCAGGAGGTTAACCGCATCAATGATGTCTTGGACACTTTGAGCTTTGTCATAGCTGTCAAGCGTCTCTTGGCTGATCGACTCGAGACCGAGGTAGACCTGCCAGCAACCGCTTTTCGCCATCAGATCCAGAAGCTCAGGATCTTTTGTTACGTCAGTTCTGACCTGAGCACTCCAGCTGAACTTGATTCCCTCGTCGATGATCATCTGGAGCAGCGTCTTTAGTCTGCTTCTATTGGCGGCAAAGTTGTCGTCGTAGAAAAAGACGTTCTTTGGCTTCTTGTCTTTGAGCTCAGCGATGATATTTTCAGGACTTCGGAATCTATACTTTCTGCCAAACATGGTAGTGACCGAACAGAACTCACAATCAAAAGGACAACCCCAGCTGGTCATAATCGGAGTCGTAGTCATATTCTCGTGACCCACGATCAGTGACAAGTCTGGGAAAGGCAACTCATCGAGATTGGCAAGCTTCTTTCTGGGAGGATTATTAACGATTTTTCCCCTTACCTTATAGGAAAGTCCGTCAATTGCCTCCAACGTTCCCCGGGCTTCTAGATATCCGATGAGTTCAAGCATGATCTGCTCGCCACACTCAAATCTGGCGACATAGTCGACATGACCGAGAGCTTCCTCGACCATAAAAGTGACGTGTGGACCACCGATAATAACTGGGATGTTATGAGCGCGAATCTGATCAGCCATCGCGTATGCTGCGGTAATCGTCGAGGTTGTCGAGGATATCCCCACAAGATCAGCCGTGTAGACGTCTTCCCAATCTATCTCCGAAAGGGCTGGTACATAAATAATGACTACATGGCCATGCTCTTTCAGATACGCTCCAATGATAGGCAGCCCAAGTCGCGGCATTGTAATTTTACTGAAAACGTGGACCCCAAATGGTGGCGATTCGATCAAATAAATCTTCATCTCGCTCCTTCCAAATCCAGAGATAGACGACAGTCCCGGCCTATACCGGAGCTGTTTTTTTTCAAAGAACAGATGTTAAGAGTAACAGAAAGATTGAGGACTGTCATCTCCCCAAGATAGGTTTTAGTATTCAGCCTAGTCTTAGAGAGAGATTAGTGTCTCAACCTTGCTGTATTTTGCATCACCAATACCAGAAACTTCCTTTAGTTCAACCAGAGTTTTGAATCCCCCGGTTTTTGTCCGGTAATCAATAATTCTTTGGGCTATCACCGGCCCAATTCCTGGCAATGAGTCCAAATCTTCGAGTGAAGCCTTGTTGAGATTGATTTTACCACTTGGTTTGGTGTCACTTGTTGTCGTCGCTTGGACCGGAAGCTGAACGGCTGTTGTTGGGTTGCTCGTTGATGTATCATCCTGAACATATTTAATTGGCTTTTCTTTATCTTTTATCAAAATCAAACCCGAAATAAGGAAGATCAGTGCTAATAAAAATATTCCTATTTTTTCTTTTAATCTGCTTTTTTCTTCTTGCATTATTACTCCAGA
>JAQUMB010000002.1 GCA_028718325.1 Patescibacteria group bacterium | reverse complement strand
TCGTTGATGTATCATCCTGAACATATTTAATTGGCTTTTCTTTATCTTTTATCAAAATCAAACCCGAAATAAGGAAGATCAGTGCTAATAAAAATATTCCTATTTTTTCTTTTAATCTGCTTTTTTTTTCTTGCATTATTACTCCAGATAAAGGATTGCGTCAAAAACCTTGGTTTTATCATATAACAATGTTTGGTGTTCCAAATTATTTTTAGCTAAAAAATTGTTGGCTGCATCACGACATTTTTTGATTAAAGCCAAATCCATTAGATTTTTCATTTTTATATCCGGCAAACCATGTTGACGAGCTCCGATGAAATCTCCAGGCCCTCTGATTTCAAGGTCGACCTCTGACAACTTGAATCCATCATTTGTTTGCACTAAAGCATTGAGTCTTTTCAAGACAGGCTCACTATTCGATTTAGTGAAAAGGAAACAATATGACTGATGCTCTCCTCGACCGACTCGACCTCGAAATTGATGAAGCTGAGAAAGACCAAAACGATCTGCATCTTCGATAATCATAATCGTTGAATTTGGTACGTCGATGCCAACTTCTATTACCGAAGTTGAGACGAGAATATTTGTTTCTCCGGCAGCAAAATCACTCATGATTTTCTCTTTTTCTTCACTCTTCATTTTGCCGTGGATATAAGCTATTTTCAAATCTGGATAAATGTTTTTGGAAAGACTTTGATATTCAACCATGACTGATTTCTTTTCGCTTTCTAGGCCTGTTACATCTCCAATCAAGGGACAAACAACAAAGGCTTGTCTACCCTTCTTTATCTCTTCCTCGATAAAGTGATAGCCGTCTTGTCTTTTCGTACTTGGAACAATTCGTGTAATGATCGATTTTCGACCAGGGGGCAGTTCATCTAATATTGATAAATCTAGATCACCAAAAAGAGTTAGTGATAAAGTCCTTGGGATTGGTGTTGCCGTCATTGTCAGAAAATGTGGTAAGGTTTTTGTCGACAAACTTTCTTTGCGTAGAGCTGCTCGCTGATCGACTCCAAAACGATGTTGTTCATCAACAATTGCCAGACCCAAACGCCAAAATTCCACTCCCTTTTCTAGCAGCGCATGTGTACCAATGATTACTCGAGCTTCCCCCTCACGGATTTTACTGTATATTTCTTCTTTTTCCGCCTTTGGAGTTGACCCGACCAACATAACACAATCAATATCAAAGGGTTTTAACAATTTCGAAACTAGAGTAAAGTGCTGCTTGACCAAAATCTCGGTTGGGCAAAGCAAAACAGCTTGATTATTGGAAATCGCTGTATTCAGCATGGCAATCGCTGCAACCACGGTTTTGCCGCTGCCGACATCTCCCTGAAGTAAACGGTTCATTGGTTGCATTCGAGCTAAATCTTGTAAAATTTCCCAAGCTGCTTTCCTCTGAGCATTAGTCAATTGATACGGCAAATCGTGGACAAAACCTTTGATCAAATCTTCATTAAAAGGAAGGGCAATTGCCCGCTCTTGATTTAGTTTCTTTCTTGAATTAAGGACGGCAAGTTGTAATAAAAACATCTCATCGAAATCAAGCCTCTCCCGTGCTTTTTTGAGCTGCAGGGCATTTTCCGGGAAATGCATCTGACGAATCGCCGCAGGAAGATCAATCAATTTTTGCTCTCTTTTTATTTCCTCTGGCAAATAGTCACGAATCGAATAGATAAGCTTCATCAAAGGTTTTATCTTTGAACGAAGCCATTTGGAGGTGATTCCTTCTGTCTCGGCATAGACTGGGACAATTCGGCCAACATGGGTCAAGCCACTCTCATCTTCATCGCTAATCTTTTCAAAGGCTGGCGAAACCATCCCGACTGAATTGTGATTCCATTCTAATTTTCCAGCCAAACAAATTTCATCTCCAGTCTTCAAACTTTTAATCAAAAATGGTTGATTGAACCAAGTCGCTTTTACCGTTCCCGTATCATCAGCAATGATTGCTTCGGTAATATTTATTCCACTCCTAGCCCGCTTGTTACTAATTTCCCATATCTTACCTTTAATAGTAACTATTTCGTCGGGTCGGATTTCTCTAATTGGTACAATGTGAGAATAGTCGTCCCAGCGACGAGGCAAATATAACAAAAAGTCCCGAACTGTTTCGATCCCTAGCTTCTGTAATTTATGAATATAGGCTGGGCCGATTCCAGGGATCTCGTCTAGCTTCGAATTTAGTGTAATAGACATTTTTTATCTTAATTCATATTTATGGAGCTATTTATCTAATATGATCTTAATAAATTTACGTTTACCGACCTGGATAATCATATCGTCCTGTGGTCTAATCGTTGCTTCTCGGTCTCCTATGACTGCTCCATCAACTTTTACTCCACCCTGATCTATCAACCGTCTCGCTTCTGATTTCGATGAAACCATTTTTGTAAAATGTAGTAGATCGGCAACCGGCCAGTTTTTGTCGATTACCGCGACTTCATCTACAGCATCAGGTGTTTCTTTTTTGACAAAGGTTTTTTCAAAATTTTCTTGGGCTTTATCAGCTTCTTTTTCACCATAGTATCTTTTGACCAAATTCCAAGCAAGTTTCACTTTGGCGTCTCTCGGATTACCCCCCCGTTCCAGATCTTTCTGATTTTTTTCAATTTCAGAGATATCACAATCTGTCGCCAAAATCATATATTGGATAATCAAACTATCATCGACTGCCATAGCTTTACCAAAAATTTCGTTTGGCTCATCATCTATAAAGATGCAGTTACCATACGATTTGCTCATTTTGCGACCATCGCTACCCTCAAGTAAAGCAAACGTCATAATGTCTTGCTCCTTTTGACCGAACCGTTTTTGTAGCGTTCTGCCAGCCAAGAGATTAAAATATTGGTCGTTCCCACCTATTTCGACATCGGCTTTTACGGCAACTGAGTCATAACCTTGGAGTAATGGATAGAGAAATTCGTGTAAACCGATCGGTTTATCAGCCTCATATCTTTGTTTGAAATTATCTCGTTGGATCATTTGGTTTACGGTGAAGTTCATTGCTTCGGATAAAAGATCTTGCTTTGAAGCTTTTCCATGCCATTCAGAGTTGTATCGAATTTCAGTCTTCTTCAAATCCAAAATTTTTCCGATTTGATCCAAATAAGTTCTCATGTTAGTTTGAACTTCCTCAAAGGTCAGCGGTTTTCTTTCTGCAGTTTTGTCTGAGGTGTCTCCAATTTGAGCCGTGAAATCCCCTAATATCAATACAATTTGATGGCCTAGATCTTGAAAATCCCGTAATTTCCAGATTGGAACAGCATGACCGATATGCACCCGAGCGCCGGTTGGGTCTATACCATATTTAATTCTTAATTTTGTTTTTTCTTTAAGTGCTTTTTGTAAATTACTTTTGACGATTACATCTGTAACGCCGCGGCTTAAAATTTCTTCGATCTTTTCCATCTCCGCCTTTCCTTGACATCTTTAGCTAAAATCTTTATAATTTACCCGTTGAGCTGATTGTTTAATAATTGACCTTACTAATATACACTTTTTTAGGTATAATTCAAAATATATGGAGCAAGAATGCCTTTAGGAAAAAGGAAGAAACGTTTTTCAAGACAGAGGTATAACACTTTTTCAAAACCAAAAGCAACCAAGCGAAGAACCCAAAGCTACCGTTCTACACGAGTTCCGAGGGTCCGTCATGGTTCCGGTTTTAACTTAGAAAACACTAAAATCTTTATACATAATCTATTTACTACTCGTGAGGGCTGGAAAAAGCTTGGTTTTGCCGCCATCATTTTTTTAGGTGTTATCTTTGCCCTTTTTGCCTGGTATGCCAAAGATTTACCGACTCCAAATAAAATAAATTCGCGTATTTCCGCCCAATCAACCCAAATTTTTGATCGAAATGGGAAGCTCTTGTACGAGATACATGGGGATCAAAACAGAATTTTAGCTGATTGGAACGAAATTCCCCAAAATTGTAAAAATGCTACGATTGCCATTGAGGATAAAGACTTTTATAAGCATGGCGGTTTTAGCATTATGGGTATCGGGCGTGCTTTTACCGGTGTGGCTCTCGGTGATAGATCAAAAGGAGGTGGCTCAACTATCACTCAACAGTTTGTAAAGAATGCTCTGTTGACTAATGAGCGATCTTATTCTCGAAAAATCAAAGAGATTATCATGGCCATCGAGATCGAGCAGATGTACAAAAAAGATGACATTCTAAAGATGTATTTGAATGAAATTCCGTATGGTTCAAATGCTTATGGCATAAAGGTTGCCGCAAAAACCTATTTTAACAAAGATCTTAAGAATTTAAATCTACAAGAATGTGCTGTTTTAGCTGCTATGCCCCAAGCCCCGACTTATTATTCTCCATTTGGCTCAAATAAGGCCGAGTTGATGAAAAGAAAAGACACTGTCCTAGACGACATGGCTAATCAAAAAATGATTACCAAAGAAGAAGCAAAAAACGCTCAAAAAGAAGTAATCGCATTTTCAAATAACCCATATGGATCTATTACTGCCCCACATTTTGTTATGTACGTAAAAGAAAAACTAGTCGAAAAATATGGTGAGAAAACCGTTAATGAGGGAGGGCTGAAAGTTTATACCACGCTAGACCTCCAAAAACAACAATATGCGGAAGAGGCCGTTGCTACTAACGTTGATAAAAACAGAAAAGCCTATAATGCTTCAAACGCTTCTTTGGTTGCCGAAGATCCCAAAACCGGCCAAATACTAGCGATGGTTGGTAGTCGTGATTTTTTCAATCAAGATATTGATGGGAATGTGAATGTATCATTGATGGACCGACAGCCCGGTTCTTCGTTTAAACCTTTTGCATATGCAACCGCTTGGAAAACAAATAATTGGGGTCCAGGCAGTGTGCTTTATGATTTGAAAACTGATTTTGGCGGAGGTTATAACCCCAATAACTATGACGGTCGCTTTCGTGGCCCGGTAACCATGAGGAAAGCATTGCAAAACTCATTAAATATCCCCGCTGTCAAAACACTTTATATTGCCGGTCTGGATAATGTGATAGATACGGCTCATGCCATGGGAATTACCACCCTCAACGACAAAAGCCAATATGGTCTATCCTTGGTTTTAGGAGCAGGTGAGGTTAAGCTCGTTGATATGGTCGGAGCATATGGTGTTTTCGCTAATAATGGGGTTAAACAAGATCCTAGTTGGTACATAAAAATTGAAGATTCTAAGGGCAAGACAATTGATGAATACAAAAACAAACAAGGCAAGCGAGTCTTGGATCCTCAGATCTCTTATCTAATGAATAATGTTTTATCTGATGATTCTGCAAGAGCTGAGGTCTTTGGTGCCGGAGGCCCATTAACCCTTCGTGGGCGACCAGCCGCAGCTAAAACCGGGACAACCAATGATTATAAGGATGCTTGGACAATGGGATACACCCCAAGTTTGGTAGCAGGAGTCTGGGCCGGTAATAACGATAATACCCCCATGACCAAGGCCGGTGGATCGATTGCTGCCGCCCCAATTTGGCATGATTTCATGACAAAAGCGTTAGCCGGAACGGCCAGTGAACAGTTCACTCGGCCAAGCGGCATAAAAACCGTTACTCTAGATGCAATTACTGGCAAGAAACCAGCAACAGGTAGTAAAACTGTTACTGACATTTTCCCTTCTTGGTATAGTTTGCAAAACGCAGTCGGTGCAACTGAAGTAAAAATAAATATTATTACTAATAAAATAGTTAATGATAGCTGTCCTCCAGATCAAAGCAAGGTTGAAACTAGAACGATTAACTCAGTAACAGCAGAGATTCCTTCGACCGATGCTGCATATAGCAGGTGGTTTGCCCCTATCAACGCTTGGGCAGCCAGTAGTGGCTATTCGACTACCGGTGCAGGCCAGATTGGACAAGATACTTGTCCTTTAAATCAAGGCACGCCGACAATCTCTTTCACTGACCTTAAGGATGGTGATGATTTTTCGTCACCATATACGGTCAATTTGAGTATCTCTGCCCCTAACGAAGTCCAATCTGTCATCGTACAGATTGGCAGCCAGACAAAAGAAGCTGTTTTGAACGGAAGTTTATACACTGTGAGTTTTACTAAACCAAGTGGTTCCACAGTTGATATCACAGCAACAGTCACAGACAAAATTGGCCAAAACGCCAGTGCAAAAATTTCTGTCAATGTAAAATAATTCCGTGATATAATTTAGTTCCCTTAACCGTGAGATTGTGTTAATCAAAGGTTGATATTATTCTCCCGGTTAAGCTGGCGAGGTTTAGGTGCCAAGGCTGGAGCCTTTAGGTTCAACTACAGTGAAAATTATGGTGAATAAAAGAAGCCATAGCTGGAGCTGCTAGAGCTATTGGACTCCATCTAAATTTCAAAAAGTCTAACAAAGGAGTGGCTGCAGTTTACTAACAATAAGCTGCCCAAAAGCAGGCATATTGTTCAGCTGCGGTTGGAGCCGTGACGAAGTACTGTTTTCGCGAACAGAACGACAGATCGGCTCCTTGTTTTTTACACAATAATCTTGACTTTTTTACTTTTATATGCTATTATAATATAACTTCAAGTTAGAAGAGTACCCTCCAACAAAGGAGAGTTGATCATGAATGATGACCAAGCAATCGATGAATTCTACGCCACTCAACCCGTGGTCACCTCACCGGATCAGCTCAAGCCAGGCGTCAAAGTAACTGGCTTCTTCGCTTGTGACGGTCCTGAAGACGGGGTCAAGATGGAGATCCTTTCCGAACCGGAACCCTACAACAAGTTCAGCTCAGCGTTCCGGGGTCGGCTCGTCGTTGACGTCAGACAGCGCTGTGGCGGCACTTGGGTTGTGGGTTGCCAGCTGTTGGAAGACTTCGGTATCATGCCGGAAGGAAGACAGCCCTACAACAAGGATCGCCTCGTCCTCGGCTGGCCGTCATGATCATTGCCCGGGTGCAGCAAATGCTGCACCCGGGCGCTTCATTTTTATAACCTAGAAATAAATTTATTATCTTTAATATAATACCGCCATTCGTAGTTAGCACTCTTGCCCGCATAATCGACACCGACTCTTTTGGCTCGGACGATGTTCTTGTTGTCATTCTCGAATTTATTTCGGGAATCCAAGTCCCTGAACATGTCAGAAATGACAACGTTAGAGCTCGTAATAAACAAACTTTCGTCTTCCACCGATTTCCCATTGTAACTTTTATCAATATCAAGCCATCGGCAAAGTCTCCCAGGACCGCTACCCAAAACTCTCTTTTCTTTGACACTCATTTTGTCTAAATCTCGAGTGGAATCATAAGTTGGTTCTATGGCTCTGATTAATATGGCGGCTGGATAACTTTCTTTTTCAGTCACAATATTCAAACAATAATACATACCGTATATCAGATATATGTAATAATAGCCACCAGCTCCATACATAACTTCGTTTCTTGACGTTTTCTTTTTAGATGCATGTGAGGCCTTATCTTCAAACCCTTGGTATGCTTCGACTTCTACAATTCGGCCAATCTTGAAGTTATCTCTATTTTGAAAAACTAAATATTTGCCGAGTAAATCACGACAAACTTTATGAGTTTCTCTTTCAAAAAATTTCTTTGATAGTTTGGAATCTTCCAATTTTGTAATTTCAGACACAAGATATGCCAAATTTAATCAATCTTTTTTGAAAAAAACATTTTGCCAGCTGCAGTTTGTAGAACTCGAGTTATTTTAACTTTAACGGTTTTATTCAAATATTTATTTCCTTGCTCAACGACAATCATTGTCCCGTCTGGTAGGTAGCCTACTCCTTGATTTTTTTCTTTCCCTTCATGAATAACTTTGAGTTCCATCTCTTCCCCCGGCAAGATAACCGGCCTGATGCTTTGTGATAATTCATTTATATTCAAAACATTAACATTGTCTGCTTTGGCTACCTTATTCAGATTAAAATCAGTAGTCAGTAACGAAAGGTTTCTTTTTTTTGCGATTGCAACCAATTTAGCATCAACTTGTTCGATTTCCGATATGTCATCGTTAGATATTTCGATTTTCATCCCTTTGGGTTTTTTTAATTTTTCAACAACGTCCAGACCTCTGCGTCCTTTCGCTCGTCGATCGGGGTCATCAGAATCAGCAATGTTTTGGAGCTCTTGTAAAATAAAACGTGGAATGATTATTTTATATTGTAGAAAGCCGGTCTTGGCAATATCGAGAATCCTCCCGTCTATCAAAACTGATGTATCAACGACTGCTTCTCCAGATAGATGTGTGACATTACCACTTAGATTCTTTATATATGAAAGGTATTTATTGATTGTATCAAGCCATTGATTAACTGCCTCTCTTTGCTGCCAGAAAAATGTAATAAACCCGAATACCAAAATCACCGTAATCGTAATAGGAAGCCACTCACCATAGTTTCCTGGTGTTTTTGATAACGGAATAGTTAATAAAGCGCCAATCATCAGGCCAACAAAAGCTCCTGAGAGTAATATAAAGAAATTTCTCATAGAGAGTTTAGCAACCCGTTCGATTAGCTCGAAGATAATGGCCATGATAACAAGTACCACAGCAATAAAGACAATTGAATTGTTCATAATAATTTATTTTAGGTGCTACATAAAATAATAATACTATCGTAAATAATAGCAAGATTACTTTGTTTGGTTTGCCGGCTCTAATACATAAAGTTTAAGCTCACTGCCTTCCTTTAATACTGATATTTTATCCCCATCTTCAAATTTTTTTGAAAGAATCCCGTTTGCAAGCGGATCTTCTATCAAATTTTGGATAACCCTCTTAATCGGCCTTGCTCCATTATTTATGTCATAACCCTTTTCAACAATTAATGACTTAGCTCCTTCTGTGATGTTTATACTAATCGATTTCTCTGCTAACCTTTTTGCTAATTCGTTAATCTGTAAGTTAACAATTTTTTTGATATTCGGTCTAGTGAGTGCTCGAAAAATGACGATTTTATCCAAACGGTTCAAAAATTCTGGCTTAAATTGTTTTTTCAAATCTTCCATAATAAATTCCGTATTTTTTTGATGTTCTTCCTCCAAAAACCTTTCGTCATCATGCGTGCTGGCTGAGAAACCGAGTTTTACTTCTTTGTTCAATCGAGCTGCCCCCACATTGGATGTCATAATAATGATGGTGTTTCGAAAATCGATTTTTAGGCCTTTGGCGTCAGTCAAGTAGCCATCCTCAAAGATTTGCAGCAATATATTAAAAACATCTGGGTGAGCCTTTTCTATTTCATCCAGTAAGACTACTGAATATGGTCTACGACGAATTGTTTCTGTCAGCTGACCGCTTTCTTCAAAACCGACATAACCAGCTGGGGCGCCAACTAATCTTGAAACATTATGCTTTTCCATAAATTCAGACATGTCGACTTTGACTAAAGCTTCTGGATCACCATAGACTTCACTCGCAAGTATTTTAGCTAACTCTGTTTTACCTACGCCTGTAGGGCCTAAAAACATAAATGAGCCAATTGGTTTTCTAGTATCAGATACTCCTGTTCTTGACCGTCTGATCGCGCTAGCAACGATTTCAACTGCTTCATCCTGACCTACTATTTTTTTCTTTAACAGATTTTCCAAATTCAGTAGGCTCTCTGTTTCTTTCTGCACCAACCTAGTCGTTGGCACTCCAGTTGAAATCGAAATGACTTCGGCAATACTTTCGCCGTCTATTATAGGAAAAGAGTCCTCATCCAGACCTTCACTCCTTTTTAAGTTTTTTAATTTTGTAGCAAGGATATCTTCTTTCTGCTTCAATTCGGCAGCATGTTCAAAGTTTTCTTCTAAGACTGCGTCTTCTTTTTTATTAATAATCTCTTTGATTTGCTTATTTAAAGAGGCAATCCCTTTTGATGTCCCCTTTCTTTTGACCCGACGAAGGCTTGCCGCTTCATCAATTAGGTCAATTGCTTTATCCGGAAGGAAACGGTCAGGAATGTATCTACTTGAAAGTCTGGCAGCAGCTTCCAGCGCTTCATCTGTGATTTTCACGTTATGATAATCATCAAATTTAGATCTTAGCCCTTTTAAGATATTTATAGTTTCTTCAACGCTTGGTTCAGCTACCAAGATTGACTGAAACCTTCTCTCCAGCGCCGCGTCCTTTTCAATATATTTTCTATATTCGTCTAAAGTTGTCGCCCCAATCACTTGCATTTCTGCTCTAGATAAGGCTGGCTTAAGGATATTTGCGGCATCAATTGCCCCTTCTGCCGCCCCTGCCCCAACTAAATT
This sequence comes from Patescibacteria group bacterium, assembly GCA_028718325.1. Classification (GTDB taxonomy): domain Bacteria; phylum Patescibacteriota; class CPR2; order UBA1875; family CAIMLA01; genus JAQUMB01. The sequence continues at coordinate 40,655 of JAQUMB010000002.1, read as the reverse complement.
GTGGATTTCATCAATAAATAAAATAATATTTTTATTATTTTTAACTTCCCTAATTATGTTCATCAGTCGTTCTTCAAATTCGCCTCGATATTTTGTCCCTGCCACCACCGACGGTAAATCTAAGATTAAGACTTGTTTGTTCAATAGCATCTCCGGGACTTCTTCGCTGACAATTTTTTGAGCTAGGCCTTCAACGATCGCTGTTTTCCCAACTCCGGGCTCGCCTATCAAAACAGGGTTATTCTTCGTTCGGCGATTCAATATTGAAATAATTCGGGAAGTTTCTTTATCTCGACCAATAACGGGATCAAGGTTACCTTCTTTCGCCAGCTTCGTAATATTAGTGCTAAATTTTTCAAGTAGAGATTCCTTTGCCCCATTTTTACTATGGCGCAAACTGGTTCCACCAAATTCTACCCCTGGATAATCACTCAGGTTGCCGACATCTTCTTTGAAAGATTCTTCTAATTTTTCATTTAATTCCGGTATAGAAATTTTACTTTTTTTAAGAAGTTCAGCCCCTTCCGAGTCTTTTTGACTCAGGATTGCTATCAAAATATGTTCTGTACCAACATAACTGTCACCAGACCGGTAAGCAAGGGCAAGCGCCGCCTCAAGAGCTTTTTGGGCTGAATTACTGAGGCCGGACTTTGCTTCTTGTAATGAGACTACTTTCTGCCCAGGGACCAACAATTTTTGGGCTTCTTCGGCAGTCATCCCCGCTTCAAGCAACAGCTCCCCAGCAACTGAATCTGGGGTTTTTAGAAAACCATAAATAATCATAGCCGTGTCTATAACACTCCCACTATGAGCAGCTATTTCTTGCGCATATATTAAGCTTTTTTTAGCATCTTCGCTAAAGCGTTCAAATTGGTTGTCCATGACTTACCTCCTTATTATCAGGAAGTTTTCTGGGCCGATTCTTCCTCTAAAACTTTTGAAACTTCGTCTGTTTTTTGCTCATCTTTTGCAGGTTTTGCTTCGTCTTTTGCTGTATCAGAGCTGACATCTGTAACATCAGCCTGGCCAGCCTTTACTGGTGTATCTAATGCTTTTTTTGCGTCCGGATCAGATGTTTTATCTTCGGCCGTTTCTTGTTGAATTGGCTCATTGCCCTTGTCGACAACATCTGTCTTTTCCTTTTTTTCTGCACCTTCCAGAGCCTCGGGCTCCGTAGACTCAACCGCTTTCAAAATCTCTTCTTCCAAATCTCTTTTATCTTCGACCGGATGAACCATTTTTGTAGCTGCTTCAACTCCTGATTCGTCGCCACCTTGAATATCAACATTCCAGCCAGTTAATTTTGCTGCCAACCGAACATTTTGTCCTTGCCTACCAATTGCCAAAGATAATTGGTCCTCAGCAACCCGAACTTCTGCTTTTTGTTCGCCTTCATTCAAAATGATTTCGCTAACCTTGGCTGGGGATAAAGAGTTCGAGATAAAGACTTTCGGGTCTTCGTCCCAAAGGATAATGTCAATCTTTTCTTCACCAATTTCTGACATTACAGCCTGCACTCTAACTCCCCTCTGACCGACACAAGACCCTACGGGATCTACTCCTTCTTGTGTGCTTTGGACAGCGATCTTGGTTCTCTCTCCAGCTTCTCTTGCGATTGATTTTATCTCGACTACACCAGACAGTATTTCAGGCACTTCAAGTTCAAAAAGTCTTTTAACTAGGCCCGGGTGAGATCTGGAAATAACAATTTGTGGACCGCGAGCGTTTTGTTCTACTCTGACAACAAAGAATTTTAGCCTCTGGCCAACATAATATCGCTCTTCTTTGATCTGTTCATTTGGAAATAAAATTCCCGAAGCTTTGCCGATATCAACGATAACATTGCTGCCTTCAATCCGTTGGATAGTTCCATTAATGACCTCTCCTTCTTTGTCTTTGTATTCTCCAAAAACCATATCTCTTTCTGCTTCTCTTATCCTCTGGATAATGACCTGCTTGGCTGTTTGGGCTGCTATTCGCCCGAAATCACTAGGAAAATCTTTTATTTCAATAATATCCCCGACCTTGGCACTTTTTTTCAATTTATATGCATCTGTCAAACTGATTTGAGTAAATTTATCCTCAACTTCTTCAACCACCTCTTTTGACACAAAAACAAGGGTTTCTCCATCTTCGCTTAGCTCCACTCTAACTTCTTGCTTTTTATTACCGTAATCTTTTTTATAAGCAGCTGCTAAAGCATCTTCAATCGTGGCTATTACTACTTCCTTAGAGATATTTTTTTCAGTACAAATTTGGTTTATTGCCGAAGCAAACTGTTTATCCATTTTTCCCCTTTGTCGTCCCCGCCTAAGGCTGATAAACTCTGCTTTAGAAGTAGGACTATTCTTTTGTTATTTAATTGTCTTTTATATTATCTAATAATTTACTTAGAATCGGCTTAATACGCCGTTTCGAACAAAAAAGTCGCATTTCTGACACGAAATCCGACTGCATGTTAATTATACTCCCTAAGATACTGTGTGTCAAGGATACCTTTAGCTTAGACCTTCAATATAGATATTTTCTATTAGATTGTACGATCCTTTTTCCTTGGCAATTGCTAAAACGTCAATCTGCCAATCAGTTTCACTAAGCTCGCTTTCATGTAAATAATATCGGGCTGTCTTTATTATTTTTCGTATTTTTTGTCTGGTTACTGCTTCTTGAGGTAAGCCGTACCCCTGATCTTCTTTATACTTGACTTCAACAAAAATAATTTTTGTATCCAATCTAGCAATAATGTCAATCTCGCCAAATTTTGAATGATAGTTTCTCTCGACAATCACATAGCCCATATCAATTAGTATCTTGCAGGCAATATCTTCCCCGATAATTCCTATTTCCCGACTCACAGATATTTCCTTATGGGCGCATACGAGAAACGATGAATATTGCATGGACCATATTCAGCCAAAAGCTCTTGATGTCTTTTGGTCCCATAACCTTTATGCGAATAAAATTCATATTTTTTGTATTCTTCGCATAAGTTTGACATCAGATTGTCCCTAGTTACTTTTGCGATTATTGAAGCACATGAAATGGAATAAATTTTTTGGTCACCTTTGATTATTGATTTTTGATTGATACTGCAATGTTTGGACAAATCAATTGCATCAATCAATAGATACTCTGGTGAAGTTTTCAACATATTGATGGCATCATTGGCTGCCATTTTTGTTGCTTCGTTGATACCTACTTTATCAATAACTTTATGGCCGATGATCCCTACCCCAAAATCACTGCATTGTTCGATAATAGTCCCGTATAGTTCTCCTCTTTTTTTTGGAGACAAAAGCTTTGAATCCCTGACGAATTTCGCTTTCTTAACCGTTTTAGGCAAAACAACTACAGCAGCTACTACGGGACCGGCCCAAGACCCCCGCCCGGCTTCATCGATTCCCCCAATCAGGCTAAGTCCTTCTGACCAAAGCCTTTGTTCCTCTTCAAGTGTCGGTTCAATTACCATGTTGCTATTATACATCAAAACAAAAAGAGGCATCTTGGCCTCTTTAAAATTAAATCCGATTTGTTTTTTGTTAAATTTTTTCCTCAGATTTTTTTTCAGATTGTTCCCCCTCGTGTGTTTCGGCTTTTTCAAGATCAATTTCTGCTTTCTCTAGCCCTTCTGCTATCTCCGCACTTGGAGCCAATGTCTCGTCTTTATCAATTTCATTCATCGTCTGCTTATCTTCTGCTAATTCCGCTTCTGCTACTTCCTCAATGTTAGTCTCTCCTTCTTTGATATCCGAAGCCTCTTCGGTCATCTCTGTAATCTCTTTGTCCAAGTTGTCTGATTCAGTTGTTGGGGGAGCCAGTTCTTCAGGCTTTAGCTCTTCTTCTTTTATATTAACTGCTAGCGAGTCAAATTGTTTGTCATGCAATTTAGCGCTTTTGCCACGCAGTTCCCGAAGGTAAGTTAAGTATGCTCGACGAACCTTTGCTCTTTTAGCAATTTGAATTTTAGTTAGTTTTGGTGAGTGTAAAAGAAAAGTCCGCTCGACGCCAGTCCCGTAAGAAATCTTTCGAACTGTGAAGGTTGCTCCGATACCACTACCCTTTATCCTCAAAACCACTCCCTCAAAGATTTGGATACGTTCCTTGTTCCCCTCAACAATTTTGGCATACACCTTGACGGTGTCACCAGGGGCTAGATCCGGGACATTTTTTAACTGCTTTTCATTTATTCTTTCTATTGTTTTCATCTGGTTCCCTATAAATATCGGCATAAATTATGTAAACGCGAGGTTAATTGTAATAAAAAAGTGACCTGAAGTCAATAATATATCTTCTTTGATTTAATTTTTCGCCAGCCTTTTGCAAATTTCATCGGCTAATTTTGAAGTATAGTCGATTCCAAAAGGTAGCTTTACTTTTTTGGGTCCACTTGCACCATTTGGAACATATACAACTACGGGAGTTTCTCCTTTGTTCAAAGATAGCTTTAGCTTGATATCATTTAGGGCCTCGGCTGAAGTTCCTCGAGGAATAAAGATATTAACCGAACCTGAACTATCCTGTTTAACTGACTGAGTAATCAAAGGATCGGTAATTTTTATACTTTGTTCTTCCATTTCTGACATTTGTTCCTCCACCTCTTTTGCACGTTCGCAAATAATTTTTATTTGGTTATCTTTTGTATTCACTTTGCCGAAAACTAAAAGAATTTTTCCAACTGACCAAAGATCAGGAAATTGTTTGATTATTTTCGGAAAAACAATTAACTCTGTTCGAGCACTGCTATCTTCAAATGTAGCAAAAAACATCTGTTCCTTGGTTCGGGTTTGTATTTTTTGCAGTTGAGTGATAACACCACCAACCACAACATTTTTACCAGCCAGCTCTTCTGTAATATCAGAAATATTCTTTGAACCCGCTCTTATAAATGTATCTTTGTACGCCAAAGTTGGATGTTCGGACACATAAATACCAAGCAGTTCTTTTTCCCAATTTAGCTTATCCCCGGTTGTCACTTTTTCACTTGGTTCTTCTAGTTTTAGCGGTGGCAATTCAATGTTAGTCCCGCCAAACAGATCGATTTGACCGTTTGCTGTGTTCCCTTGCGATCTGGCTGCAAAGACACAAATCCTTTCAATATTGCTGAGAAGGGTTGCACGATCTCCTAGTGAATCAAAGGCTCCGCATTTTATCAGGCTTTCTAAAACCTTTTTATTTAGCTCAGCTGCCTCTACTCGACGAGCAAAGTCTTCAATTGAAGCAAATTTACCGTCTTTCTTGCGAGCCTCGATTATTGCCTCTATCACTCCTTTCCCGACATTCTTTACAGCAGACAAACCAAAACGGATTTTTCCACTTTCCTTGACAATACCAAACTCATCAAATGATTCATTAACATCTGGAGGCAAGACCTCTATTTTCATTCTTTGGCACTCTGCTATTTCAATCGCGATCCGATCTATGTTGCCATAATCACTTGTTAAAAGTGCTGCCATAAAAGCATTTGGGTAGTGGGCTTTTAGATAAGCTGTCCAATACGAAATCATGGCGTAACAAGCTGAGTGTGATTTATTGAATGCATACTGAGCAAAATTTTCAAAATCATTAAATATTTTGGTAGCTATACGCTCTTCTACCCCATTCGCTATCGCTCCAGATATAAATTTCTCACGCATTTTCCCCATAAGGGCGGCAATTTTTTTACCCATAGCCTTTCTTAGAGTGTCGGCATCTCCGCCAGAAAAGCCTGCCATGTCTTTTGCTACTTGCATTAATTGTTCTTGGTATACAATAATGCCATAAGTGTTCGAAAGAGCATTTTCCATCAAGGGATGATCATAATTTATTTTTTTCTTACCATGTTTTCTAGCAATGAAGTCATCAATAAACTGCATAGGGCCCGGCCTATAGAGAGCAACCATTGCCACAATATCTTCAAATACAGTGGGTTTTAGTTCCTTGATATATCGTTTCATCCCAGCAGATTCCAGCTGAAACACTCCCGTAGTGTCTCCCTTTGCTAATAGACTGTAAGTTTTTTTGTCATCCATAGGAATATTATAAATATCGATTTCTTCACCATAGACTTTTTTGATAATTCTGGTTGTATTCTTGATTGTTGTTAAGTTAGATAGACCCAAAAAATCCATTTTTAAAAGACCAATGCTTTCTAAACTCCCCATATCATACTGGGTGTTTGTTGAGAGTTCTCCTTTTGTGGCTTTTTGTAACGGTGCATATTCGACCAATGACTCCTTTGAGATTACCACCCCTGCTGCATGAGTTGAGGAATGCCTCGCGACCCCTTCAAGTTTCGTCGCAAGATTAATCAATTTGTGATATGCCTCGTTCTCCCTTGTCAAGGCTGCAAATTCTGGGGAATCAACTATCGCTTCTTTCAGATGCATCTTCTCTGGTACAGCTTTGGCAATTTTATCTACTTCCCCATAACTAATCCCCATGACTCGTCCGACATCCCTAATTGCATTACGAGCTGCCATCGTCCCAAAAGTTATAATTTGAGCAACATGGTCTTTGCCATATTTTTCTGTCACATACTGAATAACCTCATGACGACGGTCATCAGCAAAGTCAATATCAAAGTCTGGCATAGAGATACGATCCGGGTTCAAAAATCGCTCAAAAAGTAAGTCATATTTTATCGGATCGATATCTACGATTCTCATTGCATAAGCAACCACTGAACCTGCCCCAGACCCACGTCCAGGGCCAACAACAATACCATTATCTTTTGCCCAATTAACATAGTCAGCGACAATTAAAAAGTAGCCTTCGTACCCCATTCTTTCGATAACGGATAGTTCATAATTTACTCTGTCCATTATCTCCTGGCTTGGTTTACCATATCTTCTCTCTAATCCCTCTTTGACTAACTTTTCTAGATATGATTTCAAGGTAAATGACTTTGGAACAGGAAAGTCAGGGATTAGAATTTTGCCTAAATCTAGTTCCAGGTCACACATTTCAGCTATCTTTACCGTATTTTCCAAAGCTTCCGGCACCTCAGAGAAAACACTAGCTAATTCATCCGGGTCACGCATGCTGTTATCGGAAGTCATTCTCATCCGATCTTCATCGCTGACAAGTTTGCCCGTCTGGACACAAATCAATACATCCTGAGCTTCCGCATCTTCCAAGTTAGCATAATGGACATCATTAGTTACCACCAAAGGAATTCCCGTTTCCCTTGAAAGCTTTATCAGTTCAGCATTAACTAGTTTTTGTTCAGCAAGATCTGGGTGATCCTGAAGCTCCAAATAGAATCCGCCTTGACCAAACATTTTGTTGTACTCTAATGCTGCTTTTTTTGCTGCTTCCCGGTTGACATTAATAATTTGATTAGCAACTTCTCCGTGAATACAGGCGGAAAGAGCGATCAGTCCTTCCGAGTTTGCAGCCAAAAGTTCTTTATCAATCCTCGGTTTATAGTAGTAACCTTCCAAATGAGCGATAGTTACTAATTTCATCAAGTTTTTATAGCCAATTAAGGTTTTTGCCAAAAGAACTAGATGATATGGTTTTGTGTCAATCTTTCCTGTCTTATCGGTTAATTTGCGCGGGGCAATATAGCATTCGCATCCGATTATTGGTTTAATATCACGTTTTTTTGCTTCTTTGTAAAATTCGATTGCTCCATACATTACCCCATGATCAGTAATGGCTAGGGCTGGTAAACCCATTTCTTTGGCCTTATCTAAGTAGTCAGGTATTTTGCCCATGCCGTCAAGCAAAGAATAATGCGTATGAACATGTAAATGGACAAAATTTGTTTTTGTTTTAGACAAAGTATCAATCCCCTCATTTGTTTTTTTAATTTTTAAAAAGACCACACACAGATACGGCCTTTTTGTAAAGTTCCGACTACCCAACTAAGACTATTCTAAGCTATCTGTGGCCTCTCGCTCAAGTCCTTTTTTCATCAATGCTCTTTATCCTAGTTTTCTTTCTCTCTAGATAAGCAAAAATAACAATAACCATTATTAATAAAGATATGGATACTAACCCCAAAAGGACAAACCATGAATAAATAACATTGGAAATTCTTACAAAAAAAACAACAATTGACTGACCAACTTTGGTACTTGATAAAAGTTTGATTATGAGGAAGAATCCCAAAAATCCAATTATTGTCCTTTTCGCAAAAGAGGTTTTAAGTGATAAATAGTTCTGCCAGAGAAACACCATCTTGCGCTGCCAAGACAAGGATTTAGCTTCAGAAAAATCTTTTATTGCCTGTTTGAATGACTCAACAATATCTTCGGCTTCAAAACTTGTCATCTGATAGTCAAAGGTAGTTTTTATTTGTTCCGTTTTTCTAAGAGCTTTTTTGAGTCCTTCCTTATCAGTTAGACGCCAGCTAAAAAGTGCTAGCGTTTGGTTGATATCCTTGGTCGGATAACCTTTACTTTTCAAAACATAAATGAAAACTTTTTCGGCTTCGATACAAGATATTTTGTAGCCTGATGGTGAGTGTTCTTCGATCGAACGCTCTACCTCATCCCAAAGATTATCATTTTTTTGATTTATGACTTTCATTTTTTATCGGCCCTTCTATAAGCACCCACTCTGCTTTATCTATAACCGAGTTTGGTACAACATGTAGCGTACCGTTTTTGTCTAAAATTCTCACTTTTCGCATACTTAATGAGACTATTTCTCCGACTGTTTTCCCTTCGTTGATTGAGATTTTCGTCCCTATTTTAAAGTCTTTGTCTTGAGCCAACGCAATACTTGAGACGATATCGCTTATCGTCTGTGCCAGCCCTTGGTTCAAGATAAATCCTAAGAAAATTGCCGAACCGGATATCAGGACGATTAGATTCCCCAACCCTAAAATGTCAAGAAGGTGTATTACCAAGAATGCCCAAAGAAAAGCACTTGCACAAGCTACTATTAATCCCCTGACTGCTTTTGTCAACCTGAGATATTTTATTGACCTTTTGAGAACAAAAATAGCAATTTTTATAATTAAAAATCCAATGATAAAATTTATGATCGCATTTGGTAGTTTCGGGGCTAACGTTATAAATGGTTGAATAAATGCATTAAATATGTCCATTTCTACTCCTTATCTAAAAATTCTTTTAAGAGCTTGTTTACAATCTGCGGATTGGCCTGGCCTTTTGTTTTAGCCATGACCTGGCCAACCAAGTAGCCAAAGGCTTTCTCTTTTCCTGACTTATAATCTTGGACCGAAGCTGTGTTTTCGCTAATGACTGCTCTTATTATTGTTTCAATTTCCTTCTCGTCACTGATTAGAGATAGACCCTTTTCTTTGATAATTTCTTCAACTCCCCTGCCAGAGACAAACATCTCAGAGAAAATTTCTTTGGCGATTTTACCGCTGATCTTGCCCGAGTCGATTTTTTCAATCAGTACTGCGAAATTTTGATGTTTTATTTTACAATCCAAAATGCTTATACCCTGACCATTTAGCTTTGCCAAGAGTTCGGTGATAAGCCAATTTGCCAACTTTTTTGCTTTTTGTTTTTTGATCTCATCGTTTCCCGCTACTTGTGGTATTTCTGCCAGAGTTTGTTCAAAATAACGAGCCAAGTCAAGATCACTAGTCAAATTATCAGCATCCTGTTTGGACAAAGAGTATTCTGTTTCAAACCGAATTCGCTTCTCTTTAGGGAGCTCTGGTAACCAATTTTTGATCTCCTTCAAATCAATTGAGTTATCTTTATTTGGTTCAATCGAAGGGATATCAGGTTCAGGGAAATAACGATAATCATTAGCCTCTTCCTTGCTTCTCTGTCCTAAGGTTTTGCCCTTTGCGTCATCCCAGCCCCGAGTTTCTTGAACAATTTTTTTGTTCTCTGATAATATTTCCTCTTGCCTTTTAACCTCATGTTCCAGCGCCCGTTCAATCATTTTGAACGAATTCATATTTTTAACTTCCACTTTTGTACCGAGCTCTTTTTGACCTTGAGGCTTGAGAGAAATATTAGCATCACACCTTAAGTTTCCTTGCTCCATGTTAGCATCAGAAATTCCCAAATAACGTAAAATTGACCGTAAATCCTGGACAAATATTCGTGCTTCCCGCGGCGATCTTAAATCTGGTTCAGTAACTATTTCAAGCAATGGAGTTCCCGCTCGGTTCAAATCAACTAGACTGTATTCGCCTATTTTTGGATGAATCAATTTCCCCGCATCTTCCTCTAAATGAACATGATTGATCCTGATTTTTTTTAATACATCGTTATCGTCGATCTCGACGCTACCCCCAATAATCGGAGGCATCGTACTCGAGGTTATTTGATATGCTTTTGGCAAATCAGGATAAAAATAGTTTTTTCTTTCAAAACAAAACTTCTCAGCCACCTTCGCACCTAAAGCCATTCCCAATAGATAAGTCCATTCAATTGCTTTTTTATTCGGTACAGGCAACATCCCCGGCATGCCAAGACAAATTGGACAGGTATTTTTATTTGGTCCAGCTCCCACTGAATAATTATCGCAGGTACAAAACATTTTACTCTCTGTTCGCAGCTGAGCATGTATCTCTAGGCCAATAACAATATCATATTTATCCATTACATTGTCCCTAATTCTTTTAAAGCTTTCTTATAATATTCCATTGCCCTTTTGGCTTCAGCTGAATTTAAATCATGTGTCGTCTCATGAGCAATATTATTTCGTACCTTATGGGCAAACCAAAGATTATTGTAATCAGAATAATTGGAAAATCTTGATTTGGCATTTTTTAACCTTTCTCCAAACGTTTCACCCTTGATTCTCTTTGATTTTAAAACATAATCAACCAGTTTATCTGCTTCCATAATACTTGTTTTGAAATGGTTTGGGCCACCAAGGCTAAATGTTTGCTCAATTTCTGTCCATTTATTTTGAACAAACATTTTATCCAATTTTACTGATTGGTTGTCTAACGAAAACTTTTTATTCTTATTTCGTAAAACAGCCAAGGCTAGAATATATGCTAGGATAAATGCGGCAAAAACGACAACGATTGTTTGGAACATTTAGCTTTCCTCGATAGATATCTTATTAATCGTGACTGTTTCTTTGGGCTTTGATTGTTCCCCTTGCCCGTTATCGTTGGTAGGAATAGCCGCTATTTTTTGAACCACCTCCATCCCAGATATAACTTTACCAAAGATAACATAATTTTTGGGTAATTTCCCGCTAGAATAATCACCGGTCATAACAAAAAATTGTGAGCCGTTTGTGTTCGTGCCAGAGTTTGCCATTGCTAATGTCCCTGGCGTGTAATCACCAACGATTTTTTCGTCGTTAAATTTGTAGCCTGGATCCCCGGTTCCATTTCCCTTCGGGTCACCTCCCTGTATCATAAAGCCTTTAACAATGCGATGAAAAGTAAGGCCATCATAGAACTTCTCTTTTGAAAGAAAAACAAAATTGTTAACAGTAATCGGCGTATTTTTTGCATCGAGTTCTGCCTTGAAAGAACCTTTATTCGTTTCAATTTGTGCTATATATTTTTTATTTGAATCAATCTTCATCTCAGGTACTTTTGAATATGTTTTCCGTGAATTAGCTACCTTGTCAACCTTCAGATCGGAATTGTTCGCTGACTTCTTTTGATTGAACCAGTTCGTTTTTGCATAAGTTGCTGCAAAGAAGACCCCAGAAGTAATAATAATCACAAAAAATAGTCCTAATATTCCTCGATAAATTAGCTTTCGGCGGTTTTTCTTGCGTTTTTCTTTTTCCAATTTCACAATTTTTCGCTGTTCTTTCAGCTTTTGTGCTTTTCCCATTGGTTCCTTTCATCACAACATTCTACTAACGTGCTGTTAACTGGTTACAGGCTTATATTGTCTCCATATTTCTTTTTCTGTAGCTTTTTCGTATTGGTATCCAAAATTTAAAACACTTTCCTCATCAAAGTGTTTGCCGATTATTTGCATTCCGATCGGTAGTCTGTTTTTATCAAAACCGCATGGTAAAGATAGTGACGGGTTCCCGGCCAAATTTATTGAAGCCGTAAAAACATCTGCAAGATACATTTGCAAGGGATCTTGTGACTTCTCTCCAATTTTAAAGGCCGTTGTCGGCGTGACCGGTGATAATATCACATCGACTTTATCTAAAGCTTTGTTGAAGTCTTTCTTAATCAACGTTCTCACCTTCATTGCTTTATTATAATATGCATCATAATAACCGGCAGACAAGACAAATGTTCCGAGCATTATACGCCGCTTTGCTTCTGCTCCAAAACCCTCATCACGAGATTTGAAATAATGTTCAATCAGATTATCGCTGTTTTTCGCATTAAATCCATACTTTATGCCATCATAACGTCCCAGGTTTGAGCTTACCTCAGCAGTCTGAATAATATAATAGGTAGGGATTCCGTACTTTGCATACGGTAATTCAACCTCAACAAACTTAGCTCCCAAAATTTCAAATATTTTTTTAGCTTTTTCTATAGCCTCAGTTATATCTTTATCAACCCCCATTTGGAAAAATTCTTTAACCCAACCAATTTTTTTACCCCTGATAGAATTTTGTATTTTTTCAGTATATTTTGGAACCTCAATCTCAACAGTTGTGGCGTCCTTTTCGTCTCGGCCAGCAATAGTTTCCATCACCAAAGCAGCATCTTCTGTCGTATTTGTAATTGGTCCTACACAATCTAATGATGAGCCCATTGCTATCAATCCATATCTAGAGACTCGACCATAGGTCGGTTTAAGGCCGACAACCCCACAAAAGGCAGCTGGTTGACGGATTGAGCCTCCCGTATCACTTCCTATCGAAAATATACATTCCTCGGCCGCGACAGCAGCAGCAGATCCACCTGATGAACCGCCAGAGACTCTAGTCAAATCCCAAGGATTTTTTGTTACCCCATAATCTGAGTTTTCCGTTGAAGCACCATGTGCCCAAGCATCACAATTGTTTTTCCCAACGATTGCTATCCCGGCATCCTTTAACTTTTTCACCACAGTTGCATCATAAGCAGGAGTAAAATCGTCCAACATTTTACTGGAAGCGGTTGTCCTTATATGTCTCGTGCAAAAAACGTCTTTGATACCAACAGGAATACCATCAAGTTTACTTTTCAATTTGCCTTCTTTAGCTCTTTTCTCTGACTCTCGAGCCTGCGCTAGCCCCTCTTTCGGAGTAATCGTGACAAAAGCATTTAGACTATCCTCTATATTATCTATTTTTTTTAAAACTTGCTGGTACAAACGAACTGGTGATCCTTCGTTTTGTACAATTTTTTTATTCAATTTAATTATAGTGTTTTCAGTCACAACTTTCCTAATCCAGTACTTTTTTTACTTTAATAAAATTGTCTTCTACGCTTGGGGTGTTACCAAGTCTTGATTCAATAGGAATATCAGAATCAATCTTTTGATCAATTCTAAAAACATTATCTAGCCCCGTCACTTGGTTTGTTGGTTGTACATTTTCTGTATTCACCTCATTAAGAGATTGAGCGTAATTCAAAATTTCCGTCATTTCTTTTGCGATTGACGTTTTTTCTTGCTCGGTTAACCCCAACCGAGCCAACTTAGCGAGATCTTCCACCTGCTGTATCGAAATTTCTTTCATAATAATGCTCATAGTATAACATTTATGCTTGATTTAGCCAAGAATCAGAGCATTTTTAACATTTCTTCTTCTGAAATAATCTTTATGCCAAGTTTTTCTGCTTTGGTTAATTTGGAACCAGGATTTTCACCAACAACTAAATAATCCGTTGATTTTGAAACTGATCCAGAGGCTTTGCCCCTGAGTAGCCTGATTTTTTCCTCTGCTTCCTCACGACTCATTGTCTTCAAAGAACCAGTAACTACAAATGTTTTCCCTCGTAGGCCATTCCTGATTTTTATTTTTTCATAGCAAACACCTAAAGACTGTAACTTACTAAGTAACTTTAGATTTCGGTTTTCTTTGAACCAATCATAAATACTCTTCGCAACAACTGTTCCGATGCCTTCTACATTAGATAACTCTTCTTCAGAAGCTTTTTTTAGCTCGTCAAGGTCGTGAAAGTATTCTGCAAGTAACGAAGCCGTTACAGCCCCTACATGACGAATTCCTAGACCATACAAAAACCTTGAGAATGATACTTTTCGCTTTGATTGTATTGCTACGACCAGGTTTTGTGCGCTTTTATCAGCAAACCTTTCAAGGGGGATGAGGTCTCCCTCTGTTAGGGCAAAAAAATCTGCTGCATCGCTAACAATACCTTCGTTCAGAAGCTGTTCTATTATCTTTTCCCCTAGACCATCAATATCGAAAGCATCTTTGGAAGCGAAGTGAATCAGCTGTTCCTTCTCAACCGCATAGCACCTGGAATTACTGCACCTAGCCACTGCTTCGCCATCTGGGCGGATGATTAGATTACCACAAATCGGACATTTGGTAGGCATTTTAAATATTTTTTCTTTGCCTGTTCTAAGTTCGGGGAGAGACCTGACAACCTCAGGAATTATATCTCCCGCTTTTTGGAGCACAACCGTATCTCCGATTCGGATATCTTTTCTCTTTATTTCGTCTTCGTTGTGCAAGGTTGCACGAGAAACTGTTGATCCGGCTACTTTTACTGGCTTCATCACTGCAAATGGTGTTATTGCGCCGGTTCTCCCGACATTCACCCGGATTTCCTCTACTGTCGTTGTAACTTGCTCGGCAGAAAATTTATAAGCAACTGAACCGCGGGGAGCCTTGCCAACAAAACCGAGCTTGTCATAAATAGCATTATCATTTACATTTATTACCAGTCCGTCCACCTGAAAATCTAGATCATTGCGTTTATTTTCCCAATAGTTACAATAATCTATAACTTCATCAATGTTTTTGCAGCGTTTGACAAATCTGCTTGTCTTGAACCCTAATTCAGCAAGAACTATGTGTTTTTTTTCATGCGTTCTAAGACCCAGGTCCGTATAAATCTCATAAATGTAGGTATCAAGAGACCGTGATGCTGTGACACTCGGGTCTAACTGACGCACACTGCCGGCTGACAAATTTCGAGGGTTAGCATAGGTCTGTAATCCTTTTTTCTCTTGTTCGAGGTTTACTTTTTCAAATGTCTTTTTTGACATAAAAACTTCACCCCTAACATCTAGCCTGCCTACCTGTTTTCCCCTTAGACGTAAAGGAATCGATGGAATCGTTTTAAGATTTTGGGTCACGTTTTCACCTATTACCCCATCACCTCGAGTTGCCCCTTGGATAAATATGCCGTTATCATATGTCAGCATCGTAGATAGTCCATCTATTTTCAACTCACAAAAAAAATCAAGATTCGCTATACCAGAGAGCTTGATAATTCTCTTTTCCCAATCTCTTATTTCTTCAATGTTAAAAACATCAGATAAAGATAGCATAGGACTGATATGTTGGATTTTTTCGAACTTCCTTAGGGCCTTCCCACCAACTCTTTGCGTGGGTGAATCAGGCGTTATTATTTCAGGGTATTTCTCCTCAATCTCCTTTAGTTCATTGTTCAAAGAATCATAAACCGCATCATCGATAGATGGTTGATCAAGTACATAATATTCATAGGAGTATTGATTCAAAAGATTGCGAAGCTGGGCAGCTCTTAGCTTTGCATCATCAAATTTTAACTTTTTCATAGTTTAATTATACCAAAAAAGAAGCCCGAAGAGGCTTCTTTTACGTTGATTTATAATGCCATGTTTCGTAGAGCATCTATTCTTTCTTCTACGGCTGGATGAGTATCAAAAAGACTAGAGAACTTATTACGCCTAGATTCCTTATGATCCTTCAACGGGTTCGTAATATACATATGAGCAGTTGCTTTATTAGCAACCTCAAGCGGCTCCTTATCCTTTGAGATATCTTCAAGCGCCCTAGCTAACCCATCAGGGTTTCTAGTTAAAAGTGCTCCACTGGCATCAGCTAAAAATTCTCTTTTTCTTGAGATAGCCATTTGGATCAAACCGGCAATTAATGGTGAAAGAATTGCCAAAACTATGCCAATGAGTGCAAAAACGCTATTCCCGCCATTGTCATCGTCACTAAAGAAATTCAAATAGATAAACCAGTCAGAGAGAAGTGCAACCAAGCCTACTAAAACAACAATGATTGTTTGGAGGCGAATGTCATAATTGCCAATATGGGAGAATTCGTGAGCCAAGACTCCCTCAAGCTCTTGTTTATCAAGCTTGTCTAAAAGTCCCTGGGTCACACAAATTACAGCATGATTTGGATCGCGGCCAGTAGCAAAGGCATTTGGAGCTGTGTCAGTGATAATATATAGTCTCGGCATTGGCAGCCCAGCAGTAATCGACAAATTTTCAACTAGTCTATAGAGTTGTTGATTGGTTTTTTTATCGATTTCTTTCGCCCTAGAGATCGATAAAACGATTTTATCGCTCCACCAATAAGAAGATATCGATTGGACAATGGCTATTGTTACAGCAAGAGGTAGCAGCCACTGAAGGTTGAAAGCTTTTGCAAAAACATAGCCAAGAAGGACAATAAAAACAACAAAAGCAACTAGCCAAAGCCAAGATTTTAACTTATTAGAGCTGGCATACGTATAAGCAGTTGCCATAATCAATTAGAATTTTACGTCAACGTTGGCCTTTTCTGTTTCTTCTGCTTCGATAAAGGCAAATTGACTAAAGCCGAGCATCTTTGCATAAAGATTAGTTGGAAAGACCTGGATTTTTGTGTTAAAGTCACGGACATTACCGTTATAAAATCTTTGTGCTGCCATAATCTTATCTTGGGTATCTGTTAAATCGCTCTGAAGTTGTAAGAAATTCTGATTAGCCTTCAGATCAGGGTAATTTTCAGCGACGGCAAAAATAGATTTTAGTGTATCAGTTAATTGGTTGCTGGCTTCTATTTTATCACCTGTTGAACCTTTGACTAGATTAGCTCTCTCCCTGGTTACTTTTTCAAACAATTCTTTTTCATGCTTGGCATAGCCCTTCACGGTTTCTACAAGGTTAGGAATTAATTCATATCGACGCTTTAGCTGGACATCGATATCACTCTCTGCTTCTTGGACTCGATTTTTCAGTCTGATTAAACCATTATAGGTAGCTATCACAAAGATGGCTATTATTACTACTATTCCTAAGATAATCCATAAAAACATATTTTCTCCTTTCTTACTTAACTATTTTAATTTTCTGCCCTATTTGAAGCAATGTTTCGTCTTGAATGTTATTAGCTGACTTAAGTTTTTCTACTGTTGTCCCATATTTTGTAGCAATCGAACCTAGATTATCGCCATCAACAATTGTGTATTCTTCTGTCCCTACTGCCGTTGGTGTCGGTGTTGAGGGAGCGGTTGCAGCTGGTGCGGTTGTTTGGACTTTCTTGTCATCGACCTTCCCCTTATCCTCTGTCGGCCTAGATTCAATTTTTTCGGTATTGTTTTTGTTGACTATCTTCTCGGGTTTGAGGAAGATTTCATAAGCTCCGATAGCAAGCGAGCCCAGAACAATCAAGCTAATGATTGCTACTGAACTTATGGCAAGCCAGTTGCTTGTTTTTTTCCGCTCTTTAATCTCTTTCTGGAATTCGTTTGAAAGATTTGTTACTTCTTTGCTCTTTTTTTCTTTCTCTTCCATAGCTCATACATTATACAACCAAAACTTGATAATTAACAGTAAAGTTAAGATTGACTAAACCAAGTTTAACTTTTATAATGTTCTAGCGTTTAAGCGCTTTTTTTGTAAAAAAGTCATAAGCGGACGTGGCGGAATTGGTATACGCGCTAGCATGAGGGGCTAGTGGCCGTAAGGTCTTGGAGGTTCGAGTCCTCTCGTCCGCACCATTTCGCAAACCTACATCGTTTATCTCCTAAATAATGAAAGTTTCGGGCGATTAGCTCAGCTGGCTAGAGCATCTCGTTTACACCGAGAGGGTCGGGGGTTCGAATCCCTCATCGCCCACCATTGTTTCTTGTAAATAGTTTTTGAGAATTTCAAAGAAATCCTTTAAAATTAGATTACCCGACAAAATGCTTCTGATTTTGTCGGAAAAGGAAGAACCACAGTAAGTTGAAAACTTGCGAGAACATAAAGAGAATTCTGACGTGGCGCGGTAGCTCAGTTGGTAGAGCAGAGGACTGAAAATCCTTGTGTCGCCGGTTCGATCCCGGCCTGCGCCACCAAATATATTTTGGCTCCCAAAAAATCGAAGGATTTTTGAGAAAAAGGAAGCTTTGCGAAAGTATGAAGTAGTTGATGCTAGTCAACCTACGAAATACGTCAGCAAATGCTGACGTGCGAGAGTAGCTTAGCTGGTAGAGCGCAACCTTGCCAAGGTTGAGGTCGCGGGTTCGAACCCCGTCTCTCGCTCCATTTTCAATGACGAAGTGCTACATAACGCTTAAACTCGAGCCAAGTACACATAATAAGGCGTCGTGGCCGAGGAGTTAGGCAACGGTCTGCAAAACCGTCTACCCGGGTGCGAATCCCGGCGACGCCTCCATTTCGACCGATTAATTTGGTCTCAATGTAAGCTTGCTTTAGTACAGTTCACCCTGAATACAGTGAAAGGCCCGGGTGGCGGAATTGGTATACGCGACGGACTTAAAATCCGTTGATGGCAACATCTTGCGGGTTCGAGTCCCGCCTCGGGCACCAAAGTCAGTTAAGAATCAATTTTTTATAATTTAGCTTTTTCGTTGATATACCAATCGAAAATATTGTTCAAATGATCAACTGGGTCAAAAATTTTGCCCTGGAAAAAGTTCTTAATGTTACCAGTGACTGCCATCGTATAAACGGGATTATAAAGATAAATCGCTGGAGTTTCCTCTACAATTATCTCCTGGGCTTGATTATATTTATCATTTTTTATTTTAGTGTTGTTACTCTTACGACCCAACTCTATGAGTTTGTCAACTCTCCTGTCATTAAAGCCACTTAGATTTAGACCAGGATCATTTATTTGGCTCGAATGCCAAAAACTGTATAGGTCTGATTCTGATCCCGTGTTCTGACCAAACAAAATCAAATCAAAATTTCTAGGTCTTATATATTCAGCTTGAAGCAAATCGCTCTCAACTAATGAAGTATTTACTTCCACTCCGATACTGTTTAGTTGTTTTTTGACAACCTCCATTACATTCCTGTTTTCTGTTTCATTTGCCGCTACGAAACGTAATGACAATCTTTTTCCATCCTTGACCCTGATCCCATCTTTTTCTTTTATCCAGCCAAGCTTTTCAAGGACATCATTTGCTGATGCTAAATTATAAGAATTTTTATTCAAGGCCGGATTGTAGCCTTCTTGCCCGGGCAGAATAGGTGCATATGCTGGCATTGCTTGGCCATTTAATACCTTGTCTATTACATCCGTTCGGTTGATGGCTTGGCTGATTGCTTTCCTAATCTCCTTTTGCGCTAGTAAACTATTTTTGAGGTTTAGGTCGATTAACTTATAACGAGGTAAATAAAAATCATAAAGCTTCATTGATCCAATTTTCCTAATTTCTGATGCCTTGTTGCTCGGAATTTGAGTTACACTATTTACTTGTTTTCTTAAGATTCCATTGTATAAATTGTTAAAATTATCGTAAAGACGAAGATTCACTTGATCAATATACGGCTTATGCGGCTGAAAATTTTCATTTGCTTTGAAAATAATCTTGACCTCATTTCCTGCTTGATCAAAACGGACAAATTTATACGGTCCCGAACCTATTGGTTTTAGATTAAACTCAGATATTTTTATGCTGCTTGGGTCAGTTTCTTTGAGAAGGTGCTCCGGCAATATTGGTTGGGAAGCCACTTCTAAAAAGTTACTGTAAACATTAGGCAAAGTAATTTTCAGCTTTTGATTATCAATTTTCTCAGCCTTTATATTTTGCCAGACTGCTGATTGACTTGTTCTTGTATCTGGGTTTTGTATTAGATTTATCGTAAAAATAACATCATCAACTGTTAATGCTTGGTTGTCATGCCATTTAGCGTTTTTTCTAAGAGTAAAGACATAGGTTTTCCCATTGTCTTTTATATCCCACTTCTCGGCTAGATCAGGGATGATTTTATTGTCTGGCATGACCCTTGTCAAACCAGAAAAAACTAATCTATTGGCTGATGCCTCTGCATAGTTTTTGACAAATAGTGGGTTTATTTTCTCAATATCACCCACCACTCCTTCTGTATAAATCCCTCCGTAATCAGGAGATTTAACTTGATAATAATCATGCAAAGCAGAAAATCGCTGAAAAAACATGACCATAATTATGAAGGAAAGAATAGCACTAAATAAAATAAGATTCCTTAGATGAACCACGTCAGGAAGTTTTTTGAAGTATACTAAAATTCTATTTCGCAGATCCTTTAGATGTGAGCGTTTAATATCAAGTACAAATTTTTTCAGTATTAAACGAGATTTAATACCAAAACGTTTAATCTTCATTATTTAAGAAATAACATCAAAAACGCCGATATCACAAACACAGCACCAGCAAAAACTGTAAATATTACTAGGAATTTTTCTGCACCTCTTCTCGTTAGATACGAGGTGCTTGAACCTCCAAAAACTCCAGAAAGTCCTGTCCCCTTTTGTTGTAAAAGGATTGAAGCAATTAGTAACACCGAGTCGACCAATAATATAATTATTAATATTTTTTGCATTTCTTCTTTATCTTTTCATTAAATCATAGATAACTTTAGCATAAAACAAACATTAAATAAAGATTATCTTACTTCCTTTTTTTATTCTTCAATATTATTGACCAAACTTCTTTTCCAATTTTGTCTATATCGTGATAGAGCGGGATTCTAGGGTTAATCAAGTCTTTGGCTACCAAAACGGGTTGATGTTTAATATTTTCCATTTGATCAATGATTACTGGATTGACAAAACCATCTCCACAACCCTTTCTAAATTTTTTGCTATTCGCTAAAACTATATCAAAATTGAGGCCGTATTTTTTCAACGTATCTATGTGCTCACATAAGGTAAATTTATCTGTTTCACCGCGTTCTGTAGAAACGTTGCAAATATAAATTTTGACCGCTTTGCTTTTTTGATAATGCGTTAGAATACTTGTTAATAAGAAGTTAGTGATAACACTAGTATAAAGGCTGCCCGGTCCAACAAATATGTAGTCTGCTTCATCGATGGCTTCCAAGGTCTTTTTGTTTGCTAGAGCTTTTTTCTTACTTAAATATACCTTTTCTATTCTGTGACTGTAACCATATTTAGTAATTTTTGATTCTCCTCGAATTACTTTCTTGTTATCAAATATTGCATGCAAATGAACTTGCTCTAAAGTTGATGGCAGTATTCGACCTCTTATTGATAACGTTCCACAGATTCCCTCTATAGCTGACTCAAAATCACCACAGATGTCTTGAGCAGCACTTATAAATAAATTC
Organism: Patescibacteria group bacterium; assembly: GCA_028718325.1. GTDB lineage: Bacteria > Patescibacteriota > CPR2 > UBA1875 > CAIMLA01 > JAQUMB01. The sequence goes on along the minus strand of JAQUMB010000002.1, from coordinate 19,350 downwards.
CCCAATGAGTGACCCTTTAACCCCATCCCTTTGTTAAAACGATACTGAAAGAGTTCCAATAGCAAATCTTCATTATCAGATAGCGCAGCTATACACTTGCGAATATCCCCTGGGGGCAAAATGTCAAATTCTCGACGGAGCTGACCAGTACTTTTCCCATCATCAACCATGGTAACAATTGCGGTAATTTCAATTGGATAGTCTCTAATCGACCTAAGAAGTGTTGATAAACCAGTTCCTCCGCCAATAACTACAATTTTTTTCATAATTCTTTTTTAATTTTAGCAGCAATTTTAGGACCAACTATTTTGGCAATATCCTCTTCCTTTGCTTCTTTGATATTTTTTATTGTACCAAAGTTTTTTACCAAAAGGCGTTTAGAAATCGGCCCGATACCGACAATTGTGTCTAGGACTGATTCTGTTAACACTTTTGACCTTAGGTTTCGATGATAAGTAATGGCGAACCTATGGGCCTCATCTCGAATTCTCTGCAATAGAAAACGAACTTCAGTATCTTTAGTTGTTTCTATCTTGTAAAAATGGTCTTTTTGATCTAAATAGAAAATTTCTTCCTTTTTCTTGGCAAGTCCAATAGTAATAACAGCGATACCCATCGTTTTAAGCTCTTTTTTGACTGCCGAAAGTTGGCCCTTTCCACCATCGATTATTATCAGATCAGGGGTACTTTTGAATGATTGATCATTTCCTTTTCTATTTGCAATAAACCTACGATGCAAGACTTCTTGGAGCATGGCAAAATCATTAATTTGTTTGACATTTTTTATTTCAAATCTCCGATAATCCTTTTTTTTAGGAACCCCTTTTTCAAAAACAATCATGGAACCCACAGCAAATTTTCCTGAAATATTTGAGATATCGTAGCATTCAATTCTTTCCGGAATTTTGGATAATCCTAACATTTTTTTTATACCCGACAGTGCTTTATCCAAATTCAAATCACGCTGGCTTTCTAAAATGTGCATTAGCTTTATTTTATCAAGAGATAATAGTCTGTTCCTCATCACCGCTGCTTTTTCGTATTCTTGTTGGCGGGAAAGATTCAGCATTTCTTTTCGCATGTCTTTCATTATTTTTTCTTTTTTTCCACTCAAAAAAGCTATTAAATTATTTACTGTCTTCTGATATTCGAGCGAGCTAATGTATTTTTGGCCGTGGCCATTGCAAAGCCCCAAATGATAGTACAAGCAAACCTTGTCAGGAGACAATCCACAGGTACAATACGGGAAAATTTTTCTTAAAACTTTTAAAGAATTTTTGACGGCTTTAACATCAACAAACGGTCCAAAATATTGGCTTTTGGTATCGCTTAATTGTCGCATAACAAATATTTTTGGATAGTCATCCTTTGTTATCTTTATGTAGCAGTAGTTTTTATCATCTTTCCAGTCAATGTTGTATTTCGGCTTATAGCGTTTTATCAATTCTGATTCAAGCAGAAGAGCTTCGATCTCTGAACCGCAAACAATATATTCGAGGTTATCAATATTCTCCACCAACTTAGCAGTCTTTGGATCTAGATTTTTCCCTTTAAAATAAGTATTTACTCTGTTCTTCAGATTTATGGCTTTACCAACATAAATAACTCGTCGATTAATATCGCGGTAAATATAAACACCTGGATCTTTCGGTAGGTTTCTAATTTTTTGAACAATATTTTTGTTCAATATTTCCACTTTGTTAACTCAATATTTTAGAAAGATATTGTCCGGTATAAGATTTTTTATTTTGAGATATTTGCTCTGGCGTTCCCGTTGCGACTATTTCACCGCCCTTATTCCCGCCATCAGGACCAAGATCGATAATCCAATCAGCACACTTGATAACTTCTAAATTATGCTCAATTACCAAAACTGTATTACCCAGGTCGACTAATTTATTAAGGACAAACATCAAACGGTTAACATCATCAAAATGCAAGCCGGTCGTAGGCTCATCTAATATATATAAAGTTTTGCCTGTTGACCGTCTGGAAAGTTCACTTGCTAATTTTACTCTCTGTGCTTCACCACCAGAGAGCGTGGTAGCTGATTGGCCAAGTCTGATGTATCCTAAACCCACTTCAACCAGAGTTTCTAATTTCCTCTTGATTTGGGGAATATTTTGAAAGAATCCATGAGCTTCCCCTACTGTCATATCTAGAACATCCGAGATGTTTTTTCCTTTATAATGTATTTCGAGTGCTTCTTTGTTGTACCTCTTCCCCCCACATTCTTCACATGTAATATAAACATCAGGCAAAAAATGCATTTCAATTTTTAAGATCCCTTCGCCTCGACAAACCTCGCATCGACCACCACCCTTGGCATTAAAGCTGAAACGTCCTTTTTTGTAGCCCCTAATCCTAGCTTCTGGCACTGTCGAAAAAAGCTCCCTAATATCATCAAAAACTTTTGTATAAGTCGCCGGGTTCGACCTGGGAGTTCGCCCAATAGGTGATTGGTCAATATCTATCACTTTATCTAGATTCTTTAAGCCGGTGATCTCTTTATGTTCACCTGCTTTTTCTTGGGATCGGTGGAAGACTTGCGACAACTTCTTTGCTAAAATATCGTTAATTAAACTGGACTTGCCTGATCCCGAAACTCCCGTGACTAAAGTTAACTTACCCAATGGTATTGAAACATTTATTTTCTTCAAATTATTTTCTTCTGCCCCAACAATTGTGATATTTTGACCATTGCCTGGTCGCCTCTTTTTTGGACAATTAATTTGTTTTTTATTACTTAAATATTGTCCCGTGAGAGACAAGGGATTACTCTTAACCTGTGCCGGTGTTCCTTCGGCAACAATTTCGCCGCCTTTTTCCCCAGCTCCGGGTCCTACGTCTATCAGCCAGTCTGCTTCTTCCATCGTATCTTTATCATGTTCAACAACTATTACTGTATTCCCTAGATCTCTTAAGTTCTTTAAGGTGTTTATCAAACGATAATTATCTCGTTGGTGTAGACCAATTGAGGGTTCGTCCAGAATATAGATTACTCCCATTAGAGATGACCCAATCTGCGTTGCCAGCCTAATTCTCTGTGCTTCTCCACCGGATAAAGTGCTCGCCGTTCGATCAAGGGTAAGATATTCTAACCCAACATTCAACAAAAAGGTTAAGCGCTCCTTTATTTCTTTCAAGATTTGTTTGGCAATTTTTTGGTCTTTTTCTGATAAGGAGATTTTCTGGAAAAAGATCAAACAGTCATCAATCGACAAATTAGTAACATCAACTATAGAAGTTTTGCCTATGGTTACTGCCAAAAATTCTGGTTTTAACCTCTTGCCGTGACATTTTGGGCAGGTTCTTTCAGTCATGTATTTTCTTATCTCTGTCCTAATATAATCTGAGTCTGTTTCGTGATAACGTCTCTCCAGGTTTGCAACTACCCCCTCATAGGTTGATTCATAAATTCGAGTTCCTAGCTGAAAAGAAAATATTTCATCATTTGTACCATACATAATAAGTTCAAAAGCCTTTTTTGAAATTGTTGATATGGGTTGGTCAACTGTAAAATCATATTTCTTCCCAACTTCTTTCAAAAGCTTGGTATACCAATTCAATTTATCAGTCGTTCTGTTCCAGTATCGTATTGCTCCCTCGGCAATGCTTAATTTAGTGTTCGGAATAACTAAACTTGGATCAATTTCCAAACGGGTCCCTAACCCTGTACAAAGCGGACAAGCCCCATGCGGACTGTTAAAAGAAAAACTTCTCGGTGATATTTCCGGTAAATTGATGTGGCAGTTCGGACAGGCGAAATTTTGTGAAAAAATTTCTTCTTTACCAGTTTCGTTATCAAGATAAATAATCATGCCTTCACCAAGATTAATTGCCGTTTCGACAGATTCCGTTAGTCTCTTCCTTATCTCACTGTCGACAATCAGGCGATCAACAACCGCTTCAATACTATGTTTTTTATTCCGATCTAGAGTAATTTCTTCGTCTATATCATAGATTTTTCCATCAATTCGAACTCTTACATAGCCAGCCTTTTTTAATCCCTCAAAAACATACTTGTGAACCCCTTTTTTGTCCTTGATGATCGGAGCGAGTATCATAAACTTCGTTTCTTTTGGCTTCTCTAAGATTTGTTCTACTATTTGTGGAATAGTTTGCTTGGTAATTTCTCTGCCGCAAATTGGACAATGCGGAATACCAATCCTCGCATAAAGTAATCTGAGATAATCGTATATTTCTGTAACTGTCCCCACGGTAGATCGAGGATTTTTAGTTGTTGATTTTTGGTCAATCGAAATGGCCGGAGAAAGACCCTCTATTTGGTCTACATCCGGTTTTTCCATCAAGCCTAAGAACTGACGAGCGTAGCTTGATAAGCTCTCCACATATCGTCTCTGACCTTCAGCATAGATTGTGTCAAAAGCCAAAGACGATTTGCCAGAACCAGATAAGCCGGTAATTACAACCAACTTGTCACGTGGGATGGTGACATTAATATTTTTTAAATTGTGCTCACGTGCACCATTTATAATGATGTTATCGCTCATTTTTACCTCAGATTAGCCTCAGAAACTTCACCATTGTACGCTTTTTGTCAAGTTTTTTCAAGGGTTTAGATTTGACAAAAAAAATTATTGAGAGACAATATATATGGGTTTGGACATTGACAACGTGGGAGGTGAAAAATGCTAACTGTCTGGGAAGAGAGGCTCGATGAGCTCCCCGATCTAAATGACAACGGAGCAAGTCCAATCGGCGTCCTGAGAGATGCGGCAAGAAAAGAGGCCCCAAAGGCCCTCAGCCACAATGAAGTTTGTGACCTTGTGGTCGCAGTCTCTGAGACTACCAGCAACGGCATTCTTCACGGCAGCAATGTCACTGGAACCATCAAGCACGATCATAAGAAGCTGGTGATCGAAGTTGCAAACTCAAGATTCCCCAGTAATCGTGACTTCGATAGCTCCAGAGGTGAAGATGAACCAGATGACGACCTCCTCTGTCACCACCGAGGTTTACAGATAGCTAAAGCTCTTCTTGAGCCTATCGGTGGCGCTTTACGTCTTATCAAAAACGGTAAAACAATCGTCGCTATCATCGAGGTAGCAACCAAACAAACCAAACCCTAACTGCCAGTTGATCTACTTGATCCTGGCAGTTCTCTATCTCAAAATTTACGATTTCTTTAATTTATTTTTAAAGTTTTTTTGCTCAATCTCTGCTCGAATTTCTTTAATTTGATCACGAAATCCGGCAGCTTTCTCAAACTCAAAGTTTTTTGCTGATAAGTCCATTTTTCTTTCTAATTCCCTTATCAATCTTTCTACCTCATCCTTTGGTATCTGAGATATATCAAATCCATGTTCTTCTTTATCATTTTCGATTTTAGCCCTCATCGATTCAGCAATTTTCTTCTTAATCGTTGTAGGGGTTATCCCGTGTTTCTCATTGTAATGAGTTTGGATTGTCCTTCTCCTTTCTGTTTCAGAGATCGCCCTTTTCATTGAATCTGTAGTATTATCTGCATACATAATAACTCTACCTTCAACATGCCGAGCAGCACGACCAATGGTTTGGATCAAGGCTTGTTCACTTCTTAAAAACCCTTCTTTGTCAGCATCCAAAATCGCTACCAATGATACCTCTGGCAAGTCAATCCCTTCTCTCAAAAGATTAATTCCGACTAGTACATCATAGAGCCCCAACCTTAATTCTCTTAAAATCTCCGGCCGTTCTAATGTATGGATTTCTGAATGAAGGTATTTTACTCGAATGTCCAATTCTGACAGATATTGGGCTAATTCCTCGGCCATCCTTTTGGTCAGGGTGGTGACTAAAACACGTTGTTTCTTTTTAGTAGTTAACCTAATTTGCTCTATTAGATTATCTATTTGTCCTTCTGTCTGGCAAATCTCTACTTTGGGATCAACCAGTCCTGTAGGACGTATTACCTGCTCTGAGACGCCAGGGAAATCAAGCCCACGTCTTCTTTCTTCATAGTACTGAGACGATGATGTAATAAGTCCTTTGGTACTATTTGATAACTCATACTCGCCCGGTGTTGCCGAAACATAAATCGCCTGTTTAATATGTTCCTCAAATTCGTGAAATCTCAACGGTCGATTATCTAAGGCACTTGGTAGTCGAAATCCGTAGTTAACCAATGTTTCTTTACGAGACCTATCCCCTCGGTACATACCACGAATTTGAGGAATTGTCATATGTGACTCATCTATCAAGACCAAGAAGTCATCCGGAAAATAATCAATTAAAGTCGCCGGCTGTTCTCCTGGACGACGATTTGATAAATATCGTGAATAATTCTCGACACCTGAACAGTAGCCTATTTCTTCTAGCATTTCCATGTCATAGTTGGTTCTTTGTTCCAGTCTTTCTGCCTCTAAATGCTTTCCTACTCTTTTGAAATCGCTGACACTCATTTCCAACTCTTCTTTTATTTCCGAGATCGCTTCTTTGAGCCTTTCTTTGGGAGTTACAAAATGTTTGGCTGGGAAAATTGTAATTGTTTTCAATGTCCTGGTTATTTCCCCTGTCAAAGGATTAATTATTTTTATTTTGTCAATTTTGTCACCAAAAAATTCCAAACGAACTGCATTCTCTTCATACGAAGGAAATATATCCAAGACATCGCCTCTAACACGAATTTTTCCTCTTTCGAAGCCCTTATCATTTCGATCATATTGAATATCAGTCAAATGGCGTAAAATTTTGTCTCTTTTTCTCTCTTCCCCAACGCTTAATTCCACAGACATATTTTCATATATCTCAGGCTCACCTAAACCATAGATGCAGGAAACACTTGCAATAATTAAGGTGTCACTTCGTGATAACAGAGCACTAGTTGCGGCATTTCGCAGTCGATCGATTTCCTCGTTTACAGAAGCGTCCTTTTCGATATATGTGTCTGTGCGAGGAACATAGGCTTCTGGCTGATAATAATCATAATAACTGACAAAATAGTTTACAGCGTTGTCAGGGAAGTACCCCTTAAATTCATCATACAGTTGGGCGGCAAGTGTTTTGTTATGAGATATGACCAAGGTAGGCTTTTGGGAGTACTCAATTATTTTGGCCATCGTAAAAGTTTTGCCAGACCCAGTAACCCCCAACAACGTTTGATGGTCCAACCCTTTATCAAGTCCTGATTTTAGCTTTTTTATGGCCTCAGGCTGATCGCCCTGAGGACTATAATTCGCTCTTAAAACAAATTTATTTTTTTCCATAACAAACCTTTAGAGGATCCCCTCCATTTATATTCAACCTATTCAGAATCTTATCGATTTAAGTAAAAAGAAGATAATATTTTATTATATTGGTCTTCGTATTTAGCGCTGTCATCAGTGCCAATATAAAGTGTTTTATCTCGAAATTTGACAACAGTATACGTTATCTCTAATTTTGCTTTTGGTGGGATCCCTTTAAACTTTTTCCCTGGTAACCCTGATACCTCGACATCTGTCTCAGTCATAGTTTTTTTCTTGTTATCTTTTTCAAGTTTAATCACCATATCTTCATATTTTTCAGTATACAACGTGACTCTCAAGGCAACCGGTACCGACATTCCTAAACCCTTGTTATCAATATTGATTAGGCTAGGATCAGCTAAAAAAATAAATTCTTCCTTTGCTCCTAGTTCTTTTGTAATGTTTGTCGACCAAACCTTTGGGTAAGAGAACTGAAAAGAGCCAAATTCTGGATCAGCTGTGTATTGAAAATCTTCCGTTTCTTTTTCTTTTTGAAAGTCGTCCTTAAGCTTTTTCTCCTGTGCAGCTAGCCGAATTAAGGTTTGTTTTTCTATTATTTTCGTATTGTTTGATAAACGAACTCCAAAAATAATAATCAGGATTAAGCAAACAAAAACTATCGCCCCTAGGACAATTGTTATTACCTTCCAAAGTCTATCATCCATTATCCCTCCAATGAAATAGCTCTAACCGGACAATCATCAATAATTTCATGGGCATCACAATTGCATTCAGTTTCTTCAGTTTTCACTTGTGATTTTCCCTCCTCATCAAATTCAAAACATTCTGGACAGGTACTAATACAAGTACCGCAACCTATACAAACTTCTTTATTCACATGAAATTTAGACACCGGAAGCTCCTACATTACCTACATATAATAACAAAAAATTTAATGTCCATCTACTAATTTTATTTTTTTCGTTTTTTTTGTTTTTAGATCTGACTGCGCTTTACGCCATTCACTAATTTTTTGATGGTGACCGGAAAGTAAAACATCGGGAACTTTTTGTCCCTTCCATTCCTCGGGTTTGGTGTATTGAGGATACTCAATCTGGCCCTTACACATATAAGTTTCTTCACCTATTGATTCCACTTTGCCTAAAGTACCAGGGATTAATCTCGCAACAGTATCGATAACAACCCCAGCTGCTAGCTCTCCACCAGTTAATATATACTGTCCTATTGATAATTCTTGGTCAACTAGTGCTCTTATTCTTTCATCAAATCCCTCATAATGACCACAAATTAAAATTAGCCCTTTTTCTTTGGTCAACTTTCCCGCTAATTGTTGATCAAACGTCTCTCCTTGAGGCGTTAGCAAGATCGTTTTAGCGTTAGGATAGATACTCTTAGCAGATTCAATTGCTTTGGCCACCACATCAACCCTCAAAACCATGCCAGCTCCACCACCATATGGCGTGTCATCAACTTGTTTTCTTTTCCCAAGACCAAAATCTCTCAAATTTATAAATTCAACTTCAATGTGTCCTTTTTCTTGTGCTCTCTTTAAAATACTACAAGACAAAAAACCTTCAAACATTTCTGGAAATAACGTGATAATAATAAATTTCATTTTTATACAAATGGAGCCACGCTGTGGCTCCATAAATTTTACTCTTTTCTTCTAAGTAATTAAAGTTCTAAGTCTGCCATTGGAGCTTCATCCTCCTCTGGTTCTGCCGCTGTTTCCTCTTTTGCTTCTTCTTCAACTTCTTCTATTTCTTCAGATTTTTCTACTTTTTTTCCACTCTCTCCCTCAGGCTCAACGATTTTTAGATTGATTCTGGCATCATTTTTGGCGCCTAAAACCCTAAGCAAAGTCCTCACCGCTTTGGCCGTTTTGCCTTCTTTGCCGATGATGACACCCATATCCTCTCTATCGACGACCAATTCGATCAAAACCCCAAGTTCATCAATCTTTCGTTCTGTGTGAACCTTGTCTGGCTTAGTCACCAGTTGTTTTACAATGTACTCAACAAACTGCTGATCAACTTCTTTTTCTGGCATTTTTACTCCTTTTTAATTATTATTATCATCAACCGGAGTTTCTTCTACCGGTTGATCGACAATTTCGGTTTCGTTCTCACTGGGTTCACTAGGTCGTTCCTCTGAATTCTCTTCTTTATCGGTTCTTTCTGTTTCGACAGGCTTCGGTGCAGCTGCTTCTACCACCTTCTTTGGTTTTTTGGCCTTTTTTGTGATTTCCACCCATTTTGGCAACTTAATATTGTTCTTTTCCAAAATAACTGCTAAAGAATTCGAAGGCTGAGCGCCTTTTTTCATCCACTCTGTTAAATCATCAGTTTTAATGTTTAGTTCTTTACTGTGAGGATTGTACCAGCCTAATATTTTTATAAACTTTGCTGTGACCGGACGTCTTGAGTCTGCCACGACCACTCGATAAAATGCTTGTTTTTTCTTCCCAACTCGGGCAAGCCTGATTACTACCATTAACTCTCCTTGCGGTTTTAACTGTTAAATCTAAGCTTGATTTTAGAACTAAAATTTAATTTTGTCAATAAAAAGACTACGATGCCAACTTCTGCGCTTCTCCTAATTTGACTGAAATTAACTTCGAGATATGGTTCTCTCCCATAGTTACCCCATACAGGATGTTGGCGGATTTCATAGTTTCTCGGTTATGGGAAATGACTACGAATTGTGTCTTGACAGCTAAGTCTTTTAAAATCCTCGAGAAACGAAGTGTATTTGATTCATCAAGGGCAGCATCAACTTCATCCAAAACACAAAATGGGCTTGGGTTGATCGATAATATCGCAAAGAGCAAAGATAAAGAAGTTAGCGTTCTCTCGCCACCAGAGAGGACATTTAAACTTTGCAGTTTTTTCCCAGGTGGGTTAGCCGTAATTTCAATCCCAAGGCTTCCCGTTTCATCCTCTCCAAGTTTTAGTTCTGCCTTTCCACCGTTAAATAACATTATAAAATATCGGTTAAACTCATGAGCAATTTGAGTAAAAGTTTTAGAGAATTGATTTTTTATTCGAGTATCGAGTTCTCGAATAATTTTTTCAAGATCTTCTTTGGCTTTAGACAAATCGTCTATTTGATCTTTCATCTCAGTCACTCTCAACTCCAGCTCTTGATATTCAACCAATGTTTCCGGATCTACTTCTCCAATCGAATCTTTTTTTCTCTTCATGTTTTCAATTTTTGCTCTTAGCAGATCCTTCTTTTCCTGGGCAAAAATCTCATAGTCAGTTTTTTCTGATAGAGTCACCCCCATAATTTTCATTTCCTCTTCCAAATCTTCTAACTTTGTTTCTAAACGAGCACTCATCAAATCAATTTGATTTATTTCATGGGACAGAGTCGAAACCTGATTCTCTAATTCATGTTTATCACGAATCGCATCTAGCGCTTTTTCTTCGATCAAATATTTGTCTTTTAATAAAAGACTAGCTTCTTTTTTCAAATCCGAAACATTGCTTTCTATTTCGGCTAATTGTTTTTTTTGCTCAGATAACATATTTAGAGAAGCCTCATCCATTAGACCTCTATCGGCATGAGGAGTCGAGAACATCTCTCTGATTTTTGCTAGTCTCTCTCCTGTCAACTTTATTTCATTTTTTTGATTTTCTAAGATATTGATACTTTTCGCCAGATCCAGCTTTTTTTCGTAGAGAGCATGGTTTAATGATGAAATCTCCCGATTATTCTTATCTTTTTCCATTAAAAATGCATTCTCTCTTTCACTTTCTAAGTTACTAAAGGGCTTTTTTCTTTCCTCTAGAGACAGTATCTTTCTGTTAATAATTTCGGCCTTTTCTCTTAAATTCTGGATTTCGGTATCATCAATATTCAGATTACCTTTTAAACTGTTACCTTCAGAAATTTTTCTTTCAGTCACTCTGTAAGCCTGTTCTGATTTGTTAATTTCGCCGTTTATCTGGCCTAGACTAGCTTTATTCTCACTTAGCGCTATCAAGGTTTCTGTTAGGTTTCTAGATTCTTTTTCGAGTTCTTCTCTCAAAGACAGCTGCTTGTTCTCAAGTTTTTCTCTGGTTGTCGGGTCAGCAAACTCTGTTAAAAGTGATATTTTTTTGAATATTTCTTTGAATTTTTCCGAGAACACCTCAAAATTGTTCTTTATATCTACCAATTGATTTGAGGTTTTTACCGATATCAGTGCGTCAGCAAGTTTCTGATGATCGCCTCTAAGTTCATAAATGCTTCTTTCTAATTTTGATAATTCATCGGAACTGATGATAGAAATTTTTGTTCTAATTTCTTGTTCAATTTTTGTAATTTTTAAGGTAAGGTTTCTGACTGACTCATCTAAATTAATTTTGCGTTCCTCCAGGGTTTTTGCCAATCGCTCTAAACCTTTTTTTTCAACCTTCTGTTTATCAATTTCCACTTTTATCTCTGTCAATGAGGCCGTTAAACGCATTGTCTCCGCATTACCTTGCTCCAACCTTGTTTTATTTTGGCTGATTTTTTGCTCAAGCGAATAAATCTCTACCGATAGCTTTTCTTTATCTTTTGATAATTCTTCAATCTCGGACTCAATCCTCTGAAGTTCTTTTTCTTTTTGTCCGCTTTTTATTTTAAGGAACTTTTCTTCATTCTCTATTTCTTTCAAGCTCAATTGCTTGAGGCTTGTCTCTATTTTAGTTTTTTCTATAGTCCTTCGGTTAATATCAATTTGGTGTTCTTCAATTTTTTCCTTTAAAAAAGTCACCTTTTCATTTAATAGTTTTTCTTCTTTTTTTAACTCAACGTTTTGATTCATAGCCGAATCAGCTTCTAGTTTTTTTGCTTCGATTTTTCCTTGGGTATAAGAGATTTCTCTGATTAGTGAGTCTCTTGCAAATAATAATTTGTCAATTTCCTGCTTTATGCGATTTTCCTTATCACTTAAATCTGCAACATCTTGCATCCCGTGCGTTTTTTTATCTAATAAACTAATTTTCTGATTGATTTCGAGATTATGAGACTCTATCTCTTTTTTCTTTTGCCCAAAACCATTCAATTCTTTGGCTAATTCTGTCTTGATCGAACCATAATAATACTCCCCTGCTTTGCTTAGTTCTCTTTCTATGTCCACTCGACCCTCGGCCCTTTTGACTAAACGACGCAAATTGATAACTCTTGGTTCTAGCTCACTTAATATGTCTTTCAAACGAACCAGATTATCTTCAGTGCTTAAAAGTTTCTTTGTTGCATGCTCGCGCTTTATTTTGTATTGCTTTATTCCGGCAGCCTCGTCAAACAAAACTCGTCTTTCTGAAGCATTAAAAAATAATAGTCGATCAACCATACCTTGACCAATAACTGAGTAGGTTGACTGACCAAAACCCAAAGAAGCCAAAAGCTGCTGTATATCTATCAAACGAACCTTCTTTTTGTTTAACAAATATTCGCTTTCACCTGATCGATAAAGTTTTCTGGTAACCTCAATCTCTGGCAATTCATGCTTTTTATTGTTTATTTCAAATCTTATCAGGTGGTCATCTGCCAAAATAAGGCTTGCCTCAGCATATGAACTTCTGCCCTTATTTTGACTTCCCACAAAAATTATGTCGTCACTTTTTTTGCTACGGAGTAAACTATTGCTTTGTTCGCCTAATACCCAACGAATTGCATCTGCTACGTTGCTTTTGCCAGAGCCATTTGGACCGACAATCGCAGTTATGGTTGATCCGCCATCAGAACTGAAATCCAGAACACATTTTGAGCCAAATGATTTAAACCCATATATTTCTAATCTTTTCAGATACATAACATTATCCATTGTACTAGAAAAAACTGAACTTAAGCAATGTCTTAATTCGGTAGAATATTTGATGATTATTTTGAGAATATGAGGAAGAGACTTAGATAACTATTATTTTTAGATATAGGTAAAAACAGATTTGTTAATTGTTATTTTTTTGATATTTCTCGACAGCATCGATTGCTGCTGACTGTTGAGCTGCTTGTTTTGATGGACCAACCCCCTTGCCCCATACCTTATCACCGACAAATACTCCAATCGTAAATGTCTTATCATGATCTGGGCCAACCTCTTCCAAAACCTCGTAAGTTGGTGTTACTCCATCTTTGTCTTGAACAAGTTCCTGAAATAAGCTTTTCGGATCAACATATAGTTTTTCTTGCAAAATTTTGTCTAATTTTATTATCAGATTTTTTTCTATAAATTCTTTGGCCGTCTCTATACCTTGGTCTAAAAAAATTGCCCCGATTATTGCTTCAAAGGCATTTGCAAGAATAAGTTGACGGCTTCGTCCAAGGCTCCTTGATTCGCCCTTGCTCATTAAAATATAGTCCTCTGCATCCAGATCTTTCGAAACTTCAGAAATTGTCTCAGTTTTGACTAAAGCACTTCGCCAATTCGTTAGATCGCCTTCTGGATTCTTAAAATTCCTATATAAATACTCTGTGACGACCAATTCCAAAACGGCATCACCCAAAAACTCAAGACGTTCATTGTGTTCTTCCACATTTTGATGTTCATTTAGATAGGAACGATGGGTCAAAGCTGTTATTAATAAATTGATATTCTTAAACTTAATTCCCAACTCTTTCGAAAATTTTTCAAAATCTTTCATTTTTTGCCTTCAATTTTTTTGTCATCATCTGGATTATATATATCGCTGGCTCGATAAACAGTACCAAGAACTCCATTAATAAACTTGGAAGAATTTTGTCCACCAAACGCTTTAGCCAATTCTACAGCTTCATTGATGGCAACTTTTGGTGGAACTTCCCTCGCAAATAATAATTCGTATATCCCCATCCTTAAGATAATAAGGTCTATCAAAGCAATCTGTTCAATCGGCCATTCTGGAGCAGCAGGGGTGATGATAGAGTCAATTTTTTCCTTGTTATCTACAACCCCCCAAACTAACTGATCAATAAAATCCCTATTTTCAACACTAGAGGAAAATTCTTGGTAATTTCTTTCTAAAATCGGCTCAATAGTCTGACGAATTTTATTAATATTGCTTTCATGTGTAGGGATTTTATTAGTCAAAAATTCCCATTCATACATGGTCTGAAACGCAATAATTCGTGAGAGATGCCGGTTGGATGCCATTTATTCCTCTTGTTGTTCTTTCTTCTTAGCTTCCTTCTTAATCTTTTTGTCCAACTTTGTTTCAACATGGATTAGTTCTTTGCCACGATAATGACCACAGGTCTGACAAACGGTATGAGGCAAAATCGGATCGCCGCATTTCGGACATTTCGACAAACTGATTGCTTCTAGGCCATCATGGCTTCGGCCCTGTTTCCCCCGAGTTGAAGTTTTTCTTTTTTTCGGTACTGCCATTTATTTCCTTTCCTTTTTACTTTTTTTACAAGAACATTTTTCGTGGTTTAAATTTACTCCACATCCAGAACAAATACCAGAACAATCGGATTTGCAAATGTTCTTGATCGGTAGAGCTAAGATGATTTCTTCCCTTATTGGTATCGTCAGATCAATCTCACCATATTTATCGATAAATAATCCTTCTTCTGACTTTACCATTCGATTTAAATTATACTCACGTTCCAGGTGAAATGGAATATGCCCCTTAAAATTCTCAAGGCATCTGTCACAAATCAAAATAGTCCCGGCAACCAAATCTCCCGTTAATATAATTGTTTCGTCAAGCTTGGTAGCGGTTATTTTGCCTACAACTTTTTTCCCCAAGATTTCAGGCGGTAGATCTATATTATGAATAGGCTCGTCCACTTCAAAAAAAAGTTTAGTACCGAGGTCTGAATTGAGTAATTTTTTTATGCTAATATTTTCCATATTTCAAACGACACAAAACGCTTGCGATTGTATCATAAATTTTACTTTGTGACAAGGCTCAAAAGCTTGTCCGGGATGTAAATAACCTTAATAATATCTGTATTTTGTAGATATTTTTTTATTTTTTCCGAGTCCTTGGCCAATTTTAAAATATCATTTTCCTTTGTCCCCTTGACTACCAAAATCTGGTCACGAACTTTTCCATTTATCTGGACAGCGATAATTCCCATTTCGTCTTCAATTAATTTTTTATCATACCGTGGCCAGGTCTGGTTATGAACGCTATCAGTATTGCCCAGCTTTTCCCATACCTCCTCAGCAAGATGTGGAGCAAACGGCGAAAGCAAGATTGCCAGTATTCCGAGTACTCTCTTATCAATTTTTTTTGCCTCAGAAAGGCCATTGACCAAAATCATCAACGAGGAGATGGCTGTATTAAATTTGAAATCAGCAATATCTTGGCCTACCTTTTTAATCGCTTTGTTTAAAAGTCTATCAACCTCAATCTCTGTGTCTGAATCAATAATTTCTCTATCAAATAATCGCCATATTTTTTCTAAAAATCTGGAGATACCAGCAATCCCGTTTGGATTCCATGGACCACCATCCTCGAACTGCCCCATAAACAAAATATAGGTTCGGAAAGCATCTGCTCCGACTTTTTTCATCACTTCATCAGGAATAACAATATTCCCTTTAGATTTACTCATTTTCTTGCCATCCGGGCCTAGGATCATTCCCTGATGTCGAAGTCTTATAAATGGTTCGTCAAAGCCGATAAGACCGATATCATAAAAAGCTTTGGTTACAAATCTAGCATATAAAAGATGCATGGTGACATGTTCTGCTCCACCAACATACATATCAACTGGTAACCATTTCTGAGTAATTTTTTTGTTCATCATTTGGGTATCGTCACCAACATTTGGATATCTCATAAAGTAAAAACTTGAATCAACAAAAGTATCCATCGTATCCGTCTCCCTCTTTGCTGACCCGCCACATTTTGGACATTTTGTGTTTACAAAATCAGGAGCACTGGCCAGAGGACCTTCGCCCAAGCCTGCCGGTCGAAAATCTTTAATTTCAGGTAGCTCAACGGGTAAATCTTCTTCAGGGACAGGGATAGCCCCACATTTGTCGCAATAAATAATTGGGATCGGTGCTCCCCAATACCTTTGACGTGAAAATGACCAATCACGGAGTCGATAAGTCGTCTTTGTCCCCCCAATTCCTTTTTCTTCCAACCATTCGGCTATTTTATTAATTGCTTCTTCGGAAGTAAGGCCGGTATATTTATCAGAGTCAGTCAAAACTCCTTTTTCAGCAAAAGCATGCTCTTGGTTGAAATATCGATCAAGCCAAATATCATATTCGGCGCATTTTACGTTATTGTCCTTGTGAAGTTCATCCCAAGTAACCCAGGCTAGTTCATGGATTTCGGCCTCCTCTTCTGATATTTTTTCCTTTTTTTCACTTTTGAGATGGAAAACCAGCGCAGTAAATAGAGCCTTACGATTTACCCCTTTATGGTTTGCATAGAAATGTGATTCTACTGGCCCACCTAAAGTTTTAACGTACTCAATATCAATATAGCCAGTTTCCTCGATTGTTTCTCTTTTCGAGGCGGCTATTGTATCTTCATCCCCCTCAACCCCACCAGTAATAAATGTCGTCCAAGGGAATTTTTTCCATTTGAGGCACAAAACTTTGTTGTTTTTTGGATTTATTAAAATAACTTGGATTGCGTGGCGGAATATTGTTTCAGCACCGTCTTTTGGGGGATCATGCTTATCAATCACCTTAGGTATAATAGATTCTTTTATGGGCAGATCATATTTCTTAGCAAACTCAAAATCTCTTTCATCATGAGCCGGCACAGCCATAACTGCCCCTGTTCCATAGGAATAGATGACATAGTCGGCGACCCAAATTGGAATTTTTTTATTATTAAAAGGATTTATGGCATATGCCCCGGTAAAGACACCTGTTTTTTCTTTTTCGGTCGATTGACGCTCAATTTCAGCTAACTTTTGAGTGTTCCTTTGATATTTCTCGATTTCTTTTTTCTGCTTATCTGTTGTGATTTTCTCAACCAGGGGGTGTTCCGGTGCAATAACTACATAAGTCATTCCATAGACAGTGTCTATTCGAGTAGTAAATACTCCCAATTTTTCCCTGTTTCCATCAATCTCCATTTCAAATTCGACACCTGTGGATTTGCCAATCCAGTTTTTTTGCTTTATCTTTGATGATTCCGGCCAGTCAATATCATCTAAACCTTTAAGAAGTTTTTCCGCATAATCAGTGATTTTGAAAAACCATTGATTTAGCTTTTTCTGAATTACTTCTGTTTCACATCGTTCACACTTCCCATTGATTACCTGTTCGTTTGCAAGCACGGTCTTGCAATTCGGACACCAGTTGACCGGCGACTCTTTCTGATAGGCCAAACCGTGCTCATAGAGTTTCAGAAATACCCATTGGGTCCATTTGTAATATGATGGGTCGCTTGTTACCACTTCTTTTTCAAAATCAAACATACAGCCGAAAGATTTTAGCTGTTCTCTCGCAATTTCGATATTCTTAGCAATGCTAACTTTCGGATGTACCCCTGCTTTGATAGCGTAATTTTCAGCCGGCAAGCCAAACGAATCGTAACCGATTGGTTCAAAAACATTCTTTCCTGATAATCGCATGAATCGGCCATAAACGTCTGCGCCACTATACGAATAGCCATGACCGAGATGGAGATATTCACCGCTCGGGTATGGAAACATCATCAAATTATAAAAAGGATTCTCCGATTTGTGTAAATCAACTTGATAAAGCTTTGTCTTGGCCCAAATCTCTTGCCACTTTTTCTCTATTTTTTTGTGATTATATTTATTGTTCATTCTTATGCTTTTGTAACATAAATAGCCCGCTTTTTCCAGCCTTCGAGAAACTTATCTAGCTTAATAAACTGATTTTGATGCTTATAAGAAGCACCTACGGGGTCGTTTACATAAAACCCTATGAGTTCCTGATTTGCTATATAATAACCGTTTAATACGGCTAGATGACCACCGTTTGATAGATCGAAGTCCTTATATATTGAGATTATTACTGGTTCATCTTTTTCTAGAGACTCCATCAACTTTTCAATAGTATCATTCTCCGTTCGATAGGCCTTAAGCCCATATTTTATTGCTAAATCAACTATAGTCTGGTGCTTCCAACCCACCCCCTTTATGTAACCATCATCCTTTAAGGCTCTGTTGATCATGTCATCAAGATCAAATGGAATCGAATAATAATCAAAGATCATTGCCAAAGAAACAATACCGCAAGAACAACTTTGCCATTTTTCATCGTCTATATTGTAATACTGTACAAGATGTGGAACTTCTAAAATATGCTTCATCTATTTAAATGTCCAATCGTAATAGTTATCAATTTTCTATACCGCGGACAGTTATAGCTTCTGCAATTCGTGAGATTGCTAGGATATATGCTGCTTTTCGCATGTCAGTTTTATATTGCTTCTGAATTTTATCGATATCTCGACATGATTTTATCAGGATAGATTTTAGTTTTTCTTGAGTTTTGTTGGAGTCCCACTGGTCCCCTGATTTGCCGAGAACCCACTCGAAATAGCTGACGGTTACTCCTCCGGCATTTGCTAAAACGTCTGGGATAATACTTACCTTCTTTTTCAAGAGAATTTCCTCTGCCTCGGCCGTTATAGGTCCATTAGCTAACTCTAATATAGTTTGAGCTTTCAAGTTTTTCGCTCTGTCTTGGTCAATCGCATTTTCTAACGCAGCAGGCACCAAAACATCAACATCGAGTGCAAATAATTCATCCTCGCTAATGTCTGTTGCCTTATCATATTTACCGACTGATCCCGTTTCTTTTTTGTGAGAGATAACAAAAGGTATATCCAAACCATCCTTATTATATATTGCGCCACTTGAGTCACTAACTGCCACGATCTTGTACGGCGCGCCCATATAATGGATAACTTCGGCAAAAAATCGACCGACATTGCCAAACCCTTGGATTGCTATGGTGTATTCCTTTTTCCCTGGTTTCAAATTTTTTACATATTCATCCAAAACATAGGCTCCACCTTGGCCGGTCGCAGGCTCTCGATCAGTCATGCCCCCCACTTCAACTGGCTTCCCTGTAAATGAGGCTGGTTCATACTTACCGGATAGTTGAGAATATTCATCCATCATCCAGGCCATTATTTGTGGTGTGGTGTTTACATCTGGAGCTGGGATGTCATGATTTGGCCCAATGTTATCTTTGACCCCTCTTACATAGCCACGAGCTATTTTTTCTTTTTCAAGATCTGATAATCCTTTA
>JAQUMB010000001.1 GCA_028718325.1 Patescibacteria group bacterium | reverse complement strand
CCGGCAAAGATTCCAATATGATGAACCTGCTTTACCGAATCAATCCGGTATATGCCACCAACCTTATCGCCAAACGAATGAAGTCTCTTTTGCCCAAATAGGCTCCAGCGTATCTCGGCTCGCCAATATGTGCTTCATGGAACCAAAGTTCCAAGTATAAAAAAACACGATTTTCAATGAATTTCGTGTTTTTTTTTATTGAACCCTTACCGGAATAGAATTAACAAAAGAATTTTGAAAATATTGATACAACTTTTTCTTAAGCTTTCAGCAATTTTTCAGGTTAATAATAGAATGTAAAAAGGACAAAAGCAAAAATCAAATAGAAAATGTTGCTAAGCATCAAAATAATGGAAGATTAGTGCAAACAGATTTAATACAAAAAACTAATAACCCAAGAATCCTGGGACTTGATTTACTCCGAGGGTATTTTATGTTTGTAATTATTGTTAATCACATAGAACGCTTTCCGTCTATCTATGATATTATTACGGGCCGTGGGTTATTTTGGGTTTCAGCGGCTGAAGGTTTTTTCCTAATTTCTGGACTTTTGATTGGTTATGTCTATGGTCCAAAATTTACAAAAAACGCCAAAAAAACTACTAAAAAGATTTGGTTACGATCAGGGAAGCTGTACCTATGGTCGGTATTTTTCACCTTACTTTTTACTTTTTGGGGGATAAGTGCTGGGTTACCTCCTGGGACTAAGCTCGACATATTACAAACCAATCTCTCCAATCTTATTTATCAAACATTAACCTTACAATATGTTTATGGGTGGGCTGATTACTGGGTTCACTTTGTCGTTTTTATATTTTTCGCTCCTCTTGCACTCTATTTTATTGCAAAACGAAAGTGGTGGTTGATTCTAATAGCAAGTGCGGCCATATGGGCATTCCGTGGAACCAGCTTTAATATGGGTTGGCAAATACTATTTTTCTTTGGAATAGTCGCTGGTTATTATCTACCCGTAACTGAAAAAAAGTTTAAGGTAATGACAAAGCCACTACAAAAAAAGATTAGTTATTTAGTAGTCGGGATTGCCGTTGGTGCTATTATTTTCAATGGGATATTAATTTATCTCTCAAATTTAGTAAAAAATTCTTATAGTTATGTTATCTTTTTGCCTAATTTCGTAAGCTCAACGATTATCTTGTTAAATAATTTTTATAGCTCAACGGGAACTTATTTTGAAAAAAATATTTTAGGTATAGGGCGATTGAGCCTAGATTTTATTTGTTTTATAGCCCTATATCTTGTGGTGAGAAAGTATGAGACGCAGATTGCCAATAGGACTTTTGGCATTTTTGAAACTTTAGGAAAGAGTCCGCTTTTTGTTTACGGTCTCTCCGCTGTCATTCTTTATCCTTTGCATATCTGGATGGTTTCTCTTCCATCAAATGTTTTCTATAACTTTATTTTGGATACGGCAGTTCTCGCATTTATATATTTGGCCGCACGGTATAGAAAACATGTGATAGATGTAGCGAAGAACATGACTTCAAAAATAAGAGAATATACAACTGTTCATGACAAAAAAGAAGCGGGGCTTAGTAATGAATAAGGGGAAATATCTAACTGATTATTTAAAAAATAATGCAAAAAAAATAGGCTTGAAAAAAGCTCTTATTTGTCAAGACAAGACACTAAATTGGTCTGAGCTTTATGCTGATTCAAATAATATAGAAAGTTTTCTCCGTAAGCACTTTGGTGATACTGGCAAACAACACGTAATTGCCATCATATTACCAAACTCTTGGCAATTTGTCGTAATTTATTACGGTATTATCTCTAGCGGTCACATGGCGATGCCTATAGACGTTAGTTTTAAAAAGCTAGAGATCGACAACATAATTAACACAACGAAGCCAAGCCTTATAATAACCGACCATAAACATCGGAATTATTTTTCAAGTTCTATCAAGTCAATTATAGTTGATGATTTATACAGAAAAAAGTTTAGGCCAGTCTCTTATAAAAATGAATTCTTGCCACCCGAACAACAGATTTCTACTTTATTCTATGCATCTGGAACAACCGGAAATCCAAAGGTCATCCCGAATACTCACTATAACCAGCTTTGGGATATAGAGTCGATCGCCAAACCTATGGGATGGACCGGGAATGATACGATATTTATACCGTTGCCTCTGTCACACCGTCATGGGTTAGTAATTGGGCTTTTGGGTAGTCTTTTCCATGGTAATACAGTTTTTTTACAAAATTTCTTTAATCCAGATAGCGCACTAGAGCTATTAGACTCGGGAAAAATTTCAATGTTTCTCGGTGTCCCAGCTATTTACAAAAAATTAATGGACCATAACCCTGAAAAATATTATGACCTGAATAAAGTTCGACTATTTGAATCTGGTTCATCTCATCTATCCCCTTTATTATGGCAAGAATTTAAGGATCGTTTCGGAGCGGAAATTTTTGATCGTTATGGGACATCTGAAACAGGGACTATCGCACTAAATACATTATCAGAAAGATCTCCTGGCGTCTTTGGCTGTCTACCAAAAGGAGTAAAAATAAGGATAGAGAATAATGAAGAACTGTCAACCAAAAGCCCCGGACTCTTCCCGGGATATTATAAAAACGAAAAGGCGACTAAAGCCAACTTTGCTTCGGATGGATGGTGGCGTTCCGGGGACATTTTTTTGAAGGAAAATAACAAACTAAAACTAAAAAGTAGAATTCAAGAAAAAATTATGAAAAATGGTTATTTGGTTAACCCACGAGATGTTGAATGGGCAATGTTGCAAAACAGCAAGATCAAGGAAATCTATGTAACTGGGTTACAAAACAAGGAAAGCTTAAATGATAAAATATTATTTTTTATTGTTTCAGACATGTCTAATAGAGAAATTCAGGAGTACTATAAAAAAAACTTGCCAGCTTCTTGGAGACCAGACACCGTTTTCTTAATAAGTAATATACCAAAAACCTTAACTGGAAAACCATCTTTAGCGAAATTAATGAGTATGGTTAATGTAGGCTAGTTTTTATAGTGTCTCATTTTCTTCCAAGTAGTTCCGGCAAGGAGTAGTTCACCAAATGGAACGCATACCTAATAAGCTGACTTTTGTCGGCTTATTATATTAATGACGCACTCTTAGCTTTTTGCTAAGCACTTTTTAAAGAAGCTCAGTCTCTTTTGCTTGTCATTAATCTCTTTGAAGTTTAATATTGAGCTATAACAAAAATATAGGAGGATAAATGCCTGTCGAGAAACAAGTAACCGAGAAAACATTTTCGGGACTTAGAAAATTCAATATTTTTATGGGATTTCTGCACCTTATTCAGGGTGTTGTTTTATTAGTTTTAGCTACAGCTTTTGCCTTACCGGTAACAACATCATTTCTGCAATTTAACGTTCAAGCACAAAAGCTTTTGCCCGTTGTGCAGGAAAGATTCACTTTGCAAATTGCTCCTCTAATTGCTCTTTTCTTGTTTCTTTCAGCTGCCGCCCATTTTATTCTTTCGCTGCCAAGTGTTTATCCTTGGTATGTTGCTAATCTTAAAAAAGGTGCCAATTATATGAGATGGGTGGAATATGCCTTTAGTTCGTCTATTATGATGGTTGTAATCGCCATGCTTGTTGGAATCTATGATGGCATAAGTCTAATGCTGATTTTTGCCCTAAACGCCTGTATGATTTTCTTTGGCTGGATGATGGAGTTGCATAATCAAACGACAAAGAAAACCAATTGGACTGCCTATATTTTTGGAACTTTTGCCGGTATTGTTCCTTGGATTGCAGTTGCGATCTATCTTCTTGGCGCCGGTAGCGGTGATGCTAAGCCACCAACTTTTGTTTATTGGATCTTCTTTTCAATCTTTATTTTCTTTGACATCTTTGCCCTAAACCAATTCCTTCAGTACAAAAAAGTCGGTCCCTGGAGAAACTATCTCTATGGCGAGAGAATGTACATTATTCTTTCTTTGGTAGCAAAGTCACTTCTTGCCTGGCAAGTATTTGCCGGTACTCTTAGGCCAGTTTAGATCTAAAATGAGACATAGATAGTTTTTATAGTGTCTCATTTTCGGTTAGATGGCTCCTGCGCCTCTCGCTTCGCCAAAGTACGTATGTTGGAACCAAGTTTCCAAATCGAAGATTAATTGGTACGCCGGCAGACACTCACTAAGAAATTAGCAAGCCGAACGGTTTGCTAATTTTGATAATAATGATTGTTTTTAAGCTAAAAGGGAGTAAACTTAAACTAAAATAAAAATACTCAAAAAACTGAGTTAGGGAGGGAAATGAAAAAATTAAAGTTATTTATAATTAGCGCATCCTTCTGCGTTTTTTTACTACCGCTAGGTAGTGTCATCGCTGGGGATGGTTCTGTCCTTGATCAGTCCTATGCCGTTGAATCAAACACGGGCTATGGATCAATTGGAATAGGTGGTACTGGTCAAACCTTTACGCCTACATACAATAGAGTTACATCGATTGATGTTTATTTCAAGCATAGGCAAACTGGTACCAGTGTTACAATGACAGTCAAAAACTTTGCTTCAAAACAGGTGATTGGCTCAGAAACGCATGTCCTTACCTTCGCCGGTGATGCTGCCTGGGAGCCTTTTGTTTTTGAAAATAGCCTAGTGGTTACCCCCGAAACAACATATGCTTTCTATTTATCAAGTAATATCGATAACCAGACCTATTGGATGACAGGTACAGACGGAGTTACATATTCGAGAGGTGTAGCGCTGACCGGTGATGAGCAAGCCCCTGTTGGAGCAGACAGACTGTTTAAGCAGTATGGCAAAGATGTTGCGACGACTACATCTGGAACTACTCCGACGGCCCCAACAACTACGAAAACTGCCACAAAAGCTACTACCATTGCCACTGCTCCTGTTGTTGCGCCCAGTGTTTTGGCGGTACCAACTAACTTTAAGGTGGATAGGAATCAAGACGAACAAATTGTCTTTTCTTGGGATAAAAACAAAGAAGCCGATTTGGCCGGTTATGTAATGTATATTTACGAAGCCCAAAAAGCGGTAGAAACAGAAATTATAGATATCCCGGATAAACAGCTGGATAACTATAATCTGGTCTTAGCTGATCATCCAAGTCTTAAGTTGAATCAAGATTATGACGTAAAACTAGCGGCCAAAAATGCCGGAGGCTCCGTTTCTGAAAAAACATTATCGTTACGGGTAAAGTTCAATCCAAAGGCAACAGTTGCGGCGACCCAAGTCAAAGAAAGCAAATGGAATTTTTTGACAAACATATATTTTCTGACCGGGATCGGACTTTTGCTGATACTGCTTATTGTCTTGGTGGTTTACCTGGAACGTAAATATCATGGTTTAAGGAAGTTGTTTAAGAAAAAGGATGAAACAGCAGCCGTACCGAAAGAGTCATAATTAAAGCGAAAAACATTAAGCTGGGTAAACCCCGCTTTTTGATTGTTTTTTAAGGAGCAACCCTTGGGACGGTTCTCTAGAGATCTCTGCAAGTTGACTTAAGATTGTAATAATGATCCTTCTTCACCTCGTTTTGGACGGGCAGGCCAAATTTAATTTACTGAGCTTTTGTGCTATAATAATCGTGTTAATAAGCCCAGATTCACGGCAATCTTTGCCTCTGAGATGTAATCGCTACTGGCTTAACATAAATAGGGGCTCATTATTAACTAAATAATAAGGAGTCGACTATGGCTAAAAAAAGTCAAGAAGAACAACTTGCGGATTACAAGTCCTGGCTTGAAGCTGACGAACCTCACATGAAGCACTGGCGCGCGTGGGGTTCTTGGTTCAGCTGGGGATCACCTGTCGGGCTAGGATTATTTTTCCTCGCTCTGGCCGGAGCAATTTGGATTATTGCTCAAGTGTTCTAAAGTCTTAAAAAGAAGCATCAAACAAGATGCTTCTTTTTTAATGATCTTTGCGCTTCTCGACTCTCCAAAGGGAACATATTTAATAAGCTGATTTTATGTCAGCTTATTAAATTAATGACCCTCCTTCGCTCGAGGCTTCGGACCGGACAGGCGCAAAACATCTAACCTGCTAAGTACTTTAAATAGGGCGTATAATTATAGTATGAAAGATTTCTTAAATAATACATTCTTAAGCCTGCCAATCTACGTTTGGATCCTCCAATTACTATATGTTGCCGTAGCCTTAGCCATATTAGTCGCATTTGTATCTGTAAACAAAAGGGCGACTTGGGAGATAGTAACTTTCTTGTTAGTTGTCATCATAATCAATATTATCTGGCGGCTTGCCATAAAATGAAAAGAGAAAATAATGACCGAGGAGAAAAAAATGTCCTATATAGTTGATTTTAATAATGTTTCCACTATTGGCCTAGAATCTTCACCTGTAGCGAAAGCACTTGCTGGCTTACGCGCTAATGAAGCTCGTTATTTCATGAATAAATACGGCCATGAATTTACAGTTATACCAGCTAGTGAAAGCCAAGAGATCCTTGAATACGTTAGCCGAATTCTAAAAGAAGAGCGAAATCTTGAATTTGAAGCGAAGCCTTTAGAAACCTCGCGTTTTCAAGTGGAAAATATCAAATGGGTCTATGTATTCTATGAAGACGGCCTGGAGGTTAATGTTCTGTATACGGTTGATAACCCCAAGAAGCGAGCTGTCGGTTTCAAGCTCTCAGAAGGTATGAAAGTGCCAAAGGAGTTAGAGGGCAAGTTTAAGTTTGCTAGGCAGAAATCCAAATTAGCCGGAACAATTCGGGGTTCGTTTTTTGTAATTAAAAGCGAATATTAAAATACACAAACGACCTGCCAAATGAGACCTGTCTCCTGAGGCAGGTCTTCTTTATTAAATCTTCAGCAAATATTAAGGTTTGTCTGCTATATTTTTTATATTCTGAAACCATAAGAAAGAAGGAATCATGGAAGATCAAGATAATAGAATTGATATCGAAAGAAATAACAGGGTTATACCGTACAAATTGATCCTCGCTTTTGTAATATCTAATATCTTTTTCAGTGTGATCGGTGGATTTTTGGGAGCCTCCCTTTTTGTTAATAATCAGAAACAAAGCGGAAATGTCGTGACCAATGCCAGCGCTCAACAAACTGTCAATGAAAACTCTGCTGTCATCAGCTCAGTGAAGCAAGCTTCACCCGCTGTTGTCAGTATTAGCGGCAAAAGTCAGTCAGTTGATTTTTTTGGTAACACCCAGAGTTCACAAACAGCAGGAACAGGGTTTTTGGTTAGTAAAGATGGTTTGATATTGACGAACAAACATGTTGTTAGCGACAGTAACGCGACTTATACGGTTAGTACCAGTACTGGGAAGCAATATAACGCCAAGATTCAAGCATTGGACAATAACAATGATATAGCCTTGCTAAAGATTGATGCTAACAACTTACCTTATGTTGTACTGGGGAATTCAGCCAGCCTGCAAATCGGCCAAGAGGCGATAGCTATCGGGAATGCTCTAGGGCAATATCAAAATACGGTTACGGTGGGAGTTATTAGCGCCTTGAATAGATCAATCCAGGCAGGGAGTTTATCTGGCGGTGGGGTGGAAACGTTGAATAATATGCTCCAAATCGATGTAGCCATAAATCCTGGGAATTCAGGTGGGCCTTTGGTCAATCTGGATGGCCAGGTGATCGGCATAAACACAGCGATCGACCAACAAGGACAGTCAATCGGGTTCGCTATACCGATAAATACAGTAAAGACTTTTCTACAAAACAATACGCCATTGTTTTTGTAAATTTCCTATTACGTTTTCAGTTTTTTCTAAGCTTATATGATTACAATCAGTTTGATTTAAACTAATAAAGGGGGCTATTATGCCAGAATCACAGGAAGAAAGAGAAGGCGAAAAAATTGCTGAGCCAGTAACTGAAGAAAGAAAGTCAAAACCTGTCGAAGAAAGTAATCAGTCAAACAATAAAGAAGAAACATACCACAAAGGAAACAAGCTTCCTTTCTTGTTGGGTGTGTTGCTAGTTATTTTGGCTGCGATAGGCTTGGGCGCTTTCTTTGTTGATCACAATAATTTTGGGCCCAGGTTTATAGGCAATAACCATACGAGAATCACCAGAGATTATGGGAATATGGGTTTTGGGAATATGGGGCGGCCGGGAATGATGGGTGGATATAGAGTCTTTCAAAACCGAATTATCGGAAAAGTTACGGGTGTAAATGGCAAGACATTTACCATGGACGTAAGCGGAACGTCATATAATGTTCAGATTAACGATACTACCAGGTTTCCAATCAATTCAGCAAATACAGTAAAAGCAGAAGACACCGTCTTGGTTTGGGGGCAAAAAGACAACAACGGCGTAGTTCAAGCTACTCAAATATCGGTTAACCCATAAATCAACGCTTGCAAATATTTGATTATTTAGATTTGAATCGTGTTCAAAATATAAAAGGAAGGAGTATCATGCCTGATTATACGATTGTTCATTTGGCTGATGTGAAGGATATTTTGGGCGATTATCCTGGCGAGATGAAAATGATGAAAAATGATCTACAAACCGAGCAGGTTGCTATTACTTACAGGCGTATGCCGGCAAACACCGGGGCTAAGGGTAGCCACGGGCATCGTCATAAAGAGCAGGAGGAGGTCACTTTTGTTATCTCCGGTAATATTTTAGTCAAGCTAGATGAGAAGGTGTTAGAGCTAAAACCGCATGATGCTATCAGAATTGCACCACAAGTAGTAAGGGGTTTTTGGAACGAAGGGCCAGGAGACGTTGAATTGCTCATTATTTCAAATAGACTAAAGCACAACGATAGCAATATAGTTGAAAATTTTTGGGAAGATTAGAGCTATTTCCCCATTCTAGATATTTCTAATAAATATTTTTGACAAAAGATTACTTTATGGGTATAATTCTTTGTCCAGTCTAGGAATCATTTATCAAGATCGAGTACCTTGAAATTTCTTGAGAGGAGGGCAGCCAGATGTCAATCACGGTCGATATCTTCACGATAAGCGTGTTCATCATGGCTGCAGCTCTCTTTGTGGCCACCAAGTCTATAAGGAAACTGACGAAAGAGCTTGAAAGAGAAAAAGATAGGGCCAAGGTGTATCATGATGGATATCATCGTGATTGTGGTGTGAACAGCATCATCCCAATTATCCTTGGTTCTAGTGAAGAACGACTCCCAAAAGCGCTCTTAGAAATCGTCGACGAAGTGATGCCGGGTTCCTTTAGGATAGTTGTTAAGCTACAGGAGTCGGGACCTATTCTGCTCGAAACCGGTGTGGGGGAATTAATGTTCCCTGCGAGGTTCCATTTAGAATATGAGGATCAAGAAAAGTACGCATGGGCAATATTTGATTCAGCTGAAAAGCCAAATGAGGAACAAGAGGTAAGACTGCGTACAATTCTGGTGTCTACCCTTAGGTGGGCTGTGGGCCATTATGGTGCGAGGACAGATGTTCTGACAGGGCTCAATAACCGACGGGTGTTCGATGAAAAGATCAAAAAGGAAATCGATCGAGCAGATCGGTTTTCCCATGACCTATCGTTGGCGGTCATCGATGTTGATCGCTTCAAGGGGATTAACGACACGTACGGTCACCAGGTTGGTGACAAGACTCTCCGGAAGATAGCACATGTCTTGGCAACGAAAACCCGTCGGGTTGATACCGTTGCCCGCTACGGCGGTGACGAGTTTGTGGTTCTTTTGCCGGAAACAACGAAAGAAAACGCTGTCAAAGAAGCCGGAAATTTCTGTAGGGCAATACGGTCTGTGGAGTTTGTGGTTGATGGTGAAATCATCCATCTGACTGTCACCATTGGGGTAGCTACATACCCAGCAGACGCCAGTAACAGTGAAGAGCTTTTCCTAAAGGCTGACAATGCGTGTAAGTTAGCGAAAAAAAGAGGAAAGGACAAGGTAAGAGGGGCACCCTCACTGGAAAAGATCGGGGTAAATGATATCAATAGTGGGTAGGAACGAGATAATATCTCGAGTCTATCCACTTTTCTTTAAAAATATGTTTTAAATAGCAAAGCAACTCTATCTCTTATACCAAAGGGACAAAGATAAATCCTGGGTGTTCCTCGATATTTATATCACCATCTTTGGTCTTTGTAATTTCCAAAACGCTATTTTTCACAGGTATCACAAGTTTGCCTCCCACGGCTAATTGATTTAGAAGCGTTGTCGGTAGATTTTGGGCTGAAGCGCTGACCAAGATACGGTTATATGGAGCAAACTTTGGCAAGCCGTATTCTTTGGTTGCTTTGAAGAATCGGACATTTTTGACACCAATCTTCTGACAATTATTTTTCCCAAATGCGACCAGCTCTGGTATTTTTTCTATGGCAAAGACGGTGCCATTCGGTCCGACAAGATGGGCTAAAAGCGCCGTGGTCCAGCCCGAACCGGAACCAATATCCATGACCCTATCCTCTGATTGCGGATCTAGCCAACCAAGCATCAGTTTTACGGTTGTCGGTTGACTTATGGTTTGCCCAAAGCCTATCGGCAAAGGCATGTCTAAATCAGTCTGATCAACTAATTTCTTCGGAACAAATAATCTTCGATCGACTTGGCGAAATATATCTTCAAATTTATCCATAGCTAACCTTAGTTATTTGTAAATTATCATATAAAAAGATCTTTTATATGGCTGTTCAAAGCCATTATTACTCTATATCTATTATAGCATATGCTAAAATTAATTAATGAAGATAACAGTGAAAATAATAATAATTTTCTTGTTTGTACTAATTATTTTGATTGGTTTGACCTTTGTATTGTCAGGATTCAAAAAAAATGTTCCTTCAGAAACCAACAATAGCTCTCAGGAACAAACTCAAAAAACTGCTCCGGCCAGCCCTCAAAAAGCAGCGGAAATTGTAGAACCCATTTCGCATGCCAAGGATAGAGTAACGAAAAAACCGTTTGGCATATATATTACGCCAAGTAATTCACCGATTCAGCCTGAACGTTTTACGGGTTATCATACCGGCACAGATTTTGAAGTTACAAATGCGGAGTTAACTCAAGTGATAGCAGTTTCTGCCTTGTGTGAGGGGAAAATACTGATCAAACAGTGGGTATCAGGTTATGGCGGTGTAATTATTCAAAGCTGTAACATAAACAATGAAGCGGTTACGGTGTTGTATGGGCACTTGGATATTAACGGAAGCAATATCCCGGCGGTCGGAAGCAGCATAACGGCAGGGGAACATCTGGCAACACTTGGAGCGGCATACAGCCATGACACTGATGGCGAACGCAAGCATCTTCATGTGGGAATTCATAAGGGAACAGAAATTGATTATAGTGGATATGTCCAAAACAAAAATGAACTTTCTAGCTGGATAGACGCAATGACTTTATTGTAATGTACAGCAAGCATTATTTACTGTTGCAAAAGATTTTCTGACCTTTGTAATTTGTGGTAAAATATATAAAAAGGAGAAAACAAAATGGCACAAAAAACAGCAAAAATTGAAGCAGAGTGGGATGAGGATTTCGAAAAAAAGCTTGAAGAAAAAGCCGAAGGCTGGGCGAAATCTTGTGGAAAGAAAAAAAATTATGGTTCAAACGCCGGTGCCGGGGCAGTTTACGGTCTTGGGCTAATCGGGGCAGCAGTTTACTACATCCAAACTGCAACAACTTTTTGGGATGGTGTAGTTGGCCTATTAAAAGCATTGGTCTGGCCGGCCTTTATGGTCTATGAGTTGTTGAAATTTTTGAAGATGTAATTATTATTAATCAATTTGAAAGGAGCTTTATATGAGCGCAAAAAAAGTAGGCGAGATAAGCCATTATTTTGATCACATCAGCGTTGGTATTATCAAAGCAGCCAGCCCGATAAAGGTAGGCGACAAGGTTCATTTCAAGGGTCACACTACTGATTTTGAGCAAGAGATCAAAGAGATGCAGCTCGATCATGAATCAATTCCTGAGGCAAAAAAGGGTCAAGAAGTTGGAGTAAAGGTCAAAGATCATGTCCGTGAGGGAGATGAAGTCTTTTTAGCAGAATAATCATATAAATATAAAAATCCCGGGCGTTATACCCGGGATTTTTGATTAAGACTTATTTCTTCTTGGCGTTTATGAGCCTTCGTCTGGATTTGATCCAAGCGACAGACGCTCCGGACAGACCAAGTGTCCCTAGGATACCGGCAGCAGCTTCGGTAGGTCCTGATGTAGGCAGAGCAACAGGGGCAGGTGTTGGAGTGGGTGTAGGAGTAGGTGTTGGAGTTGGGGTAGGTGTAGGAGTAGGCAAGGGGCAAAATGTAGCAGCCGTCCTCTTACATTCATTTTCAGTTGCATAACAAGGTTTACCTAAGGCAGCGCTACAAGCAGCAATTGTTTTATACTGCTTTGTACTCGAACATGCAGTGTTTGTGCTACAAGAGAAGAGAGTTGGATTTTCTGGAGCGACAACTCTAGCCTTGAAAATAACCCATTTAGTGTATTGCCAACATCCTTGGAAGTCACCAATAACAATACCTGAACCCTCAGTAGTAATTCCGTCTGGTAGGGTTCTCTCAAATTCAGCCGTTCCATTGTTGTTCCTATATAGCGAAGTTGACCCAGCTATATAAGCAATGGTTGCAGGACTTGAAATATGAAAGGATGTTGTTCCTGTAACCGATGTTGCATTATCGGCACTTACTGTAGCCACAGATGTATAGCTTGTGACTTCTCCGTTAGGCAAAGTAGCTTTTACTCTGACATCGTTTGCCACACTGTCCAGGTTTTTGTTATGAACTTGGATCATAAAAGTAAGCTGTTGCCCAGGATCAGCCTCAGCACTAACCCCCCAATTTGGGGATTTACTTAGGTTCGCAATCTTATATAGATCGGTTGTGTCAAGGGCAGGGCTAGCTGCCATTGCCAAAACCGGTATAAATAGCATCAAACCTGCTAAAGCACCTAAGGCCTTTCTTTTTAAATTTCTTTTTAGACTCTTCATCTTCTTCGACTCCTTCTTTCCCTATTGGCCGATGTCTTACCAAAGACATCAATAGGGGATTTTTTAATTAGCTATAACCTCTGAATACAACCTTTTTGTATCCAAGGGAAATTTCTAAGATAGTTGGGGGAGCTGCTCTGCTGAGCAGAGCAGCTCCCCGTTCAGTTAACGGTCAGAAAATACTCACCATTCGTTCCAACCAAGACAGATCCGGTGGCGGAGGTGGCGGAGGTGGCGGTGTGCCCGTGCATGATGGCGTCGGGGTAGGAGTAGGGGTAGGGGTCGGCGGAGGAGGAGGTGGCGGAGGTGGCGGTGTGCCCGTGCATGTTGGCGTAGGTGTAGGTGTAGGTGTCGGAATAGGCGTAGGTGTCGGTGTGGGCGTTGGAATTGGCTTGTTTGAGAACGTCAGATAGACATCCTCGTCTCCGATCATGACGTCTGGGAAGACACCATTCAGCGGAGAGACCGACATCCAGCCGAACTTGAGCTCCTCGGAAACGGGGAAGTGATTCCCTTTCTCAAAGTCGCCGAGCTTGACCCAGCCTGAAGCCAAGGTCGTAACCGACTTTCCGCCGCCACTGATGAGCCAGTTGGCAAGCTGTTCACCTGTGTCAGCATTGATCTTCTTGACGAAGACCGCGTGTTTCTCAGGCGGAACTTTAACCTTGGTGACCCTCTTGTGGAAGATAAAAACATTTCCACAAGGCTTTGCCATGGACACCCAGTAGGACGTGGTGACGCGGTACTTAACTCCGCCTATTGTCTTTGTCGTCACAGACTTGCTGACGACATAGAATATAGGCAATCTCTTGTACAGTCCACGATAAATCGTGTCCTTGACAACTCGGACTGCATAACGCCCATAGCTCATGGCACCTAAGTGAGTGCCTCGAGAGACGGTTCCACTATGGATGTTGCCTTTTGCCACTTCTTTGTAGGCATTAGGCAATACCCACG
Organism: Patescibacteria group bacterium; assembly: GCA_028718325.1. GTDB lineage: Bacteria > Patescibacteriota > CPR2 > UBA1875 > CAIMLA01 > JAQUMB01. The sequence goes on along the minus strand of JAQUMB010000001.1, from coordinate 49,571 downwards.
ATGGTTGGTGGTTAGCCCCCCGAACGTAACCGAGGGCTAGCCGGACTTTTGACGAATTCAACATCAAAAAACTGAATTCGCCTTGGGTCGTCACGTTCGCGTGGAGAGGGTCCCCCCCTACATGACTCCAAACGAACGTCGCCTGAGCTGTGGCAGCGAAGATCATCATCGCCATGATGACGATCATCAGTACCACTACTATGAGACGGGCCTTCTTCATTATTCACGGCTCCTTCACTGAATTATCAGGAATATTTTGTTGACCGTTTTGGCAAGGTGCAAACTTCACTTGCATTGCTGCAAGGTATAAAGGTTCATTTTGAAAGACTAATATTTCTAATCTGCCCTTTGAACCTTCAAATCCACCTTGGGTGCTGGAATAATCTGAAACAGCATAGTATCACATAAAAATGTATTTGTCAAGTAGTTTGTAGCATTTTGTCTTGAATTATAGCCAATACCTCACAAGAGGCGCAGAATCAGAAATTATAAAAAGTAATGGCCTGAGCTCACTAGAGAAGTAATCTCTAGAAAACTCAGGCCTGAGCCTGTGAGAGATGAGAGGGCTTAGCTATGCTCGTAGTGTCTGAATCCTGAAGAGGATCCTCCTCCGCAGCCAGCACAGATATTTCCGGGGTTGTAATCTGATAGGACAGTCTTGTTACAGCGGAGACAGATACGGCCCTTGCCGTAAGTCTTGGTGGGCTCTCCGCCGGAACTTACTTGATGGGATCCACGATCTAGACCTATGGTTCTACCAGCTTTAGTCTTGTAGTACACAGAACCCCCTGTCCCCATCTTTTTGTTAGGCTCCAACAAAGTGATATTTTACATTAATTGATATGATTTGTCAATAAATTAAGCTTGACGTTATCGATAATAAATGATATTTTGTTAAAGTTTGATTTTAAGGAATCAAGAAGTACTTTGTAGGCAAATAAAGTGGTGTTTTTTTCGGGGGATAGGAGGAAGAATGACCTGTGTCAAGCGTATTGAAGCACCCGGTGTCTGGGCCAGATTAACCCACGATGAACATTACCAACTTGAGGCTCTTTACCTTGTGAAGGTAATCCTCATGGACGGAGAAAAAGTAGGGATTGAGCACGAAGTGCTTTTCGATGCAGCAAGAGCAATCATCGATCAAAAAATCACCGATGTAAGCACTTGGGGTGATCTTCAGAAGATCTTCAGAGACCTCAAGATCTGTTCGACCAAAATCGAAGATATCGTCAAGAGGGTTGACGAGGCTAGTGATAGATTTGTGTCTCAGCATACCCGACTCTAACCAAGAGGTATCTGCCTACATTCCTAAAAGGGCGACGACCTAACTGGTCGTCGCCCTAAGCTTTTATAAATTGAGCGGCAGTACATTTTGTGCTAAAATATGGTTGCTTCTAACCTGATTAGGTATATTTTAGTGCGAGTGTAGTACAATGGTTAGTACGTCTGCTTCCCAAGCAGGATACGAGGGTTCGATTCCCTTCACTCGCTCCAATGAAACAGACCTACGGGTGGCCTGGGCCCTCAGGGGTCGTTTAAGCCGCCTTAGCTCAGTGGTAGAGCAATGCTTTCGTAAAGCAGAGGTCCCGAGTTCAAATCTCGGAGGCGGCTCCAAAATATATGACCAAAATTAAAACCATTTATCAAAACTCAACAGAACGTTTCGTCAAACTTTTTGGACGGATGTTTTTTCACGATGTTATCTCACTTGTAATGATGACAGTAAGCGCGATAATGCTCCTGATGCTTTTCATGATGCTTCTATTCAGGGTCAGTAGTGGGAACGTGATGGTTCCTCTAAATTATAATAGTATATATGGCGTTACTTCTTCTGTTGCTTGGTACAAGTTATATTTTTTGCCGCTTTCTTATCTGTTTCTCTCTATTGTCAATATCTTTATCTCATGGGCTTTTTTTGAAAAAGAACGCTTGATTACTTATCTTGTTCTATTTGTCAATCTAATCATTGGATTAACCCTGATTATTATGGAATTTAACTTAACAAGCTTAGTCAAGGGCTAAATGAAAAAATGGGTTGATAGCAGATGGTTCACGAGATTTTTGGAAATTATTCCGGGTTTTTTGGCTTGGTCCATGCTTATTTCTCCATTTGTCTTGGCCCCCATTTATCCGAGAATCGTTGCTTATTTTATTTTGGCCTTCAGTCTTTATTGGTTTGTAAAAGCACTCAATATGATGCGGAATCTTCTTCGAGGTTTCCCCAGGCTCTGGGGAAATATGAAGGTGGAATGGCTTGAACGATGCAAGCTTGCAAGTAAAAATCCAAAGGAACTTCTAAACAAACTCGAACAGATATACAAAAAAAGTAAGAGAAAAAGAGAATGGCACGATTATGAAGAGATAAAGAATTTACAAGATAACTTTGACTTAATAAAAAATTGGGCGGACATTTATCAGGTGGTCGTGATTGCGAACTATACCGAAGACTACGATATCTTGGAACCGACTTTTGAAGCATTAGTAAACTCGAATTATCCAAATGATCGCTTAATTGTTGTTTTGGCAGGCGAAGCTCGCAAAAAAGATGATTTTGAAAACAGAAAAACTTTGCTTGAAAAGAAATATAAGAATAAATTTAACGCATTACTTTTCTATCTGCATGAAGACAAGCCGGGGGAAATAAAAGGTAAGGGGTCAAATATTTACTCAGCAGGGCATAAAATGTGGGATTTTATGAAAAAATATCGACCGGAAATCGACCCGGAAAATGTATTGGTTACAACTCTGGATTCTGACCACATTGTTCATAGAGAGTATTTCTCCAGATTGACTTACAAATATATAGTCGACCCAAACAGGGAACACAAATCTTATCAACCGGTTCCAATTCTTTTCAACAATATCTGGGATGCGCCCTCGGTCAATCGAGTGATGGCAGTAAGTAATAGCTTTTTCCAAATCATCGAAGCAGTACGACCTTTCCGTTTAAGGACATTTGCGTCTCATAGCCAAAGCTTGAAGACACTGCTCATAACAGATTTTTGGTCCAATCAGACAATTGTTGAAGACGGGCACCAATTTTGGAGAACATATTTTGCTTATAACGGTGATCATGAAATGGTAGCCTTATTTATTCCGGTATACCAAGACTGTGTTTTGGGTAACAATCTCTGGGAAACATTCAAGAATCAATATATGCAAATGCGAAGATGGGCTTGGGGGATTTCAGACTTCCCCTTTGTGATAAAGAACTTTATAAAGCATCCGGAAATATCTTACGGTGAAAAATTTTTGCAAGTTTTCAGACTATTCTCTGGGCATTTCTCTTGGTCGACTGCTTCATTCCTACTTGCCTTTGCCTGGGTTCCTTTACTTTTTAATAAAGGATTTCAAGACACTGTTTTGGCTCATAATGTTACCTATTATAGCTCGACTATAATGAACTTGGCTTGGATTACCCTTTTTGCAAATATCTGGGTCTTTTTTGCTCTCCTGCCACCTAGACCGAAGCACATTTATCGGCTTAAATATTTGGGGATGGTCTTGCAATGGGTGATGGTGCCGGTAGTAGCTTTGTTTTTTTCGGCGATTCCGGCTTTGGAATCACAGACAAGGTTGATGCTTGGTAAATATTTAGATGTTTTTTGGAGTACTCCGAAAGTAAGAAAAACTGCGATGACAAAAGAATCCCATGGTTCTTAAGTTGTTTATCCATTCAAAGTAGTTGCCAGAGGTGGTAAAATATAGGTTATATAATTTATTAATCAAAATAAGGAGATTCTGTTTGGAAAAAAATAATAACCTTTTGCAAATATTGAAAACCTTGACTGAGATGATGCATTGTCCTCATTGCGGTGAGGCTTACACCCTGGACCAAGTCCAGTATATCAGTCAAATCGAAGGCTATTGTTTGCTCCAAGTTTCGTGCAAAAGCTGTCATATTCCAATCTGGGTTAATTTTTTTGTAGAAAATAGTCAGGTTAAGCAGAAGCCGGAATTAAATATTAAAAACCTTGAAATTCTAGATGAAGGGCCGATAACAGTTGATGAAATGATAACTTTTCATCAGGAAATTAATTCTTTTGACGGGAATTTTAAAAAGGTATTTAACTCTTAATTGATTGACGGGAATCATTTTTTTTGGTAAAATTACCTTTGTTTGTAAGGAAAAGGAATATTTATTGTGGTTGAAAAATACAAAATATCAGCGAAAGAAAGAACTCTTGCCAAAAAAGTTAATGGACTTCGTCGGGAAGGCTTTATTCCGGCGGTTATTTACAGTAAGGGCAAAGAGGCAATGATTTTGGCAGTTGATGCCCATAGTTTTGATCTTTGCTATCGTGAAGCAGGTGGAAATAGCGTTGTATCTATAGATATTGAAAAGTTAGACGGGACAACTTCAAAGAAAAACGCCTTGATTCACGAAGTTGCATTAGACCCAGTCAGTGAAAAAATATTACATACGGATTTTTTACAAATCAGAATGGACGAAAAAATAACAGCCGCCGTCCCTCTAAATTTTGTTGGTGATTCGGTAGCGGTTATCGAGCTGAGCGGAAGCTTGTTAACCCCGATTGATGAGATAGAAGTAGAATGTTTACCAGCTGACTTGCCTCACGAACTGGAGGTTGATATCGTGCCATTAGTTGACTTTGAAGCGGTTATTCATATTTCAGATTTGAAAGTTCCGGAAGGTGTTATAATCCTCAGCGATCCAGAAGAGGTAATCGCTTATGTTGAGGAACCGAGGAGTGAAGAAGAAATGGCTGAGTTAGAAGAACCAGTCTCTCCTGAGGAAGAGCTGCCGCCTTCTGAACACGGCGAGGAAGAGCCAGAAACAGAGACCGAGGAAACGTCAGGAGACGAAAAAACTGAATAAAATTAAAGCCCCGATAGACATCGGGGCTTTTTGTAGCTATAATTTTTAAAGTGAAGATTAAAAGTCGTAAAGTTAATATATTCCTTCGAAAACATAAAATTGCCTTAGCCTTGATTTTGATGGCTGTCTTGGTCGCTGGTGGCCTAATCGCCTACAATTATTATTTATTAGGTAATGTCCAATTCAAAACTCCAAAACTTGTGTTAAAAACTAAGCCAAAAGAAACTAGGATAGCAGCACCGTTGACTGGGCTACTGGTTGACCCAAGTGTTACGAGTAGACGACCGTTAGCTGTGATTATTGAAAACCATCCAGATGCCCGACCCCAGTCTGGTTATCCAAAAGCGGATTTAGTTTATGAGACCCTAGCTGAAGGCGGCATAACTAGGACTATGGCTATATATCAATCCCAAGATGCTGATGAGATTGGTCCGGTCAGGTCGGCAAGGCTTTATTTTATAGATTGGTTGAGCGAATATAATGCAGTGTTTGTCCATGTGGGCGGAAATATAGATGCGCTTGATGCGGTTTCGGCTCAGAAAATTCCAGACATTAATCAATTTTATTATGGCAGTTATTTTTGGAGAGCAACCAATAGATATGCGCCCCATAATGTTTATACGACGACAGCCAAGCTTTACGAAGCGTTAAGCGCAGCAAAAATCCCGGTGACAAGTAATGTAACGCCATTGAATTTTAAGAAGGAAGCGACGACTGATCAGCGACCGGTTTCTCAACTAATAAATATCAATTTTTCGACACCTCTCTTTGTCGCTTCTTATTCTTATGTCCCCAAAACGAACGATTATCTCAGAAGTGTTGGCGGAGTTCCGCACAAGGATAAAGTAACCGGAGCACAAATTCATGTAAAAAACATTGTTGTACAGTATGAAAACATGAGCCCAGGAATATCACGAGCTGGAGAGCAGAAAATGAACATTTCTACTATTGGTAGAGGAAAAGCTCTGATTTTCCAAGATGGAAAAACGATCGTCGGGACATGGGAGAAATCCAGTCAGAATTCACGTACAAAATATCTTGATAGTTTAGGCAAAGAAATTATCTTTAATCCCGGGCAAACCTGGTTCGAGATTGTTCCTCAGACAGCCACAGTAAGTTATTAAAATGAAAAGATATACTTTAAAAGAAATTGAAAGAATTTTTAAACTTTCACCAAAAAAAGTTTATTTTTTAATCAAAAAGGATCTGATTGAGCCGGTGATAGAAGATGAAAAAATCTTTATCACCGAGGAAGAAATTAAGCGATACTTAGGATTATCTTTGGAGGATCGGGGCAAGCATCACACTTCTTTTTTGAAGACACTTGGGCCTGGAGTCATCACGGGGGCTTCTGATGACGATCCCTCTGGTATTGGAACTTATTCAACCGTTGGTTCAAGGTATGGTCTTTCGTTGGCTTGGTTGGCACTTTATTTGCTACCGATGATGACAGCAGTTCAAGAAACTTGCGCCAGGATTGGGATCGTCACTGAAAGAGGTTTGTCAGGCTCAATGAACAAGAGATACGGCAAAAAAGTCATCATCTTGCTAGTTTGTCTTTTGGTTGTAGCTAATACTATAAATATTGGAGCTGATATCGGAGCGATGGTGGCTTCCTTTCAGCTATTGCTCCCGATAAATTTTTATTTTGGCGCAACAATTTTGACTCTTATCATTCTTTATCTTGAAATCAAGGTTTCTTATCACCGCTATGCCAAAATTCTTAAATGGCTGACAATTACCCTCTTCGCATACATTTTGACTGCCATAATTGTTCATCCAAATTGGTCTGAGGTCGCAAGGAGTTTAGTTTTTCCAACGGTTCACTTTAACAAAGAGTATATCGCGGCTATGGTCGCAGTAATGGGAACAACGATTTCACCATATCTATTTTTCTGGCAGACATCCGAAGAAGTTGAAGACGAGAGAGACAAAAAAATCTTAGCCGATCATCACAAAGTTGCTATTAAGCATGAAATATCTGATATGCGCAAAGACACATTTGTTGGGATGTCTTATGCCAATATTGTTTTCCTCTTTATCGTTATCACAACTGCTTCAGTTTTATTTAGTCACGGGATAAACAATATAGAAAGTGCTGAACAGGCAGCCATGGCCTTGAAGCCTTTGGCAGGTGATGCGGCTTATCTCTTATTCACACTTGGGATATTTGGAGTGGGGCTACTAGCCGTTCCGGTCTTGGCCGGCTCCTCTGCCTATGCTGTTGCCGAACTTTTCAAATGGCATGAAGGCTTATATCGAAAATACAGTCATGCCAAGGGATTTTATGGCATCATTATCATCTCATTATTGGTTGGCTTGGCAATGAATTTCTTGGGGATTAATCCAATCAAAGCTCTGTACCTTGCGGCAATCGTCAACGGAGTAACTGCTCCGGTATTGTTATTTTATATTTTTCGCTTAGGTCGAGATAAACAGATCATGGGTGACTTTGTAAATCCTAGATGGGTCAATATCTTTGGCAGCATTACTATATTATTGATGGGCGGAGCAGCGATTACCTTATTGCTTATGACTTTTGGGTTGTTATAGAGATGGAACTTAGTATTGATATAATCAAGAAAAAGAAAATTGGAGTACTGGGCTTTGGAGCCGAAGGCAAGACAACTTTTGAATATTTACAGAACCATGGGATAGAACCGGTTATTTTTGACCAAACCGAAAAGAATAATTTTTATAAGAAAAATCCTGAGATAAAATCTAACATAAAATGTTTTTTAGGCAAAAAATACTTAAAAAAAATTGCTGAAGTTGACTTGGTTTTTAAAACTCCAGGGATACCAATTCTTGACCCTGACATACAGACGGCGATCAAAAATGGGGTAATTTTCACCAGTCAAATTGAATTTTTCTTTGATCAATCAAAAGCAAACATTATCGGAGTAACGGGGACCAAGGGGAAAGGAACCACAGCTACTTTAATATATGAAATCCTAAAGAGAAGCGGCAAGGATGTCTACCTCGGAGGAAACATTGGTTTACCGGCGATTACATTTCTTGATAAGCTTTCTGAGCAATCCTTAGTTATCCTGGAATTATCAAGCTTCCAACTCCAATCTTTACAAAAAAGCCCGAAAATCGCGGTTGTTTTGAACGTGACTAAGGACCACTTAGATTATCATCATGACGTTAGCGAATATCGTGAAGCAAAAAAAAATATTGTTAAATTCCAAACAAAATCCGACTATTCAATTATCAATGCAGATTATCCGGTACTCAATTCCTTCATAGCTACCTCGAAAGGAGAAATTTTACTTTTTAGTAAGAAAAAGGCTGGCAATGGCTGTTACATAGATAAACAAGACAACATTATCCTTCAGACAAAAGCAGGGCCGGTCATGATACTCAATATAAACAAATTATTATTGAGAGGAAAGCATAATCTGGAGAATGTCACGGCAGCAATCTTGGCCTCATATGTAGCAGGGGCAGACATAAACTCTATCCAGAAAGTTGTCAAAAGTTTTCATGGGTTAGAACATCGTTTAGAATTGGTGAGTAAAAAAAATGAAGTTGCTTATTACAACGACTCGTTTTCGACTACTCCGGAGACAGCGATTGCCGCGATTAAGTCATTTAACGAACCAATTGTCCTTATTCTGGGAGGAAGTTATAAGGGGTCTGACTATGCAAAGTTAGGTTATGAGATCGAGAAATCAAGAGTCAAGGCTTTGATATTGATGGGCGAAATGGCGACAGAGATCTCAAAGAATATTAGTACAAAATTTATTGGTAAACGTGTTTTTGGCCTGACGAAAATGGAAGAGATGGTCAAAACAGCAGCCGAGCTATCAAAAAGGGGTGACGTTGTTTTACTATCTCCAGCTTGCGCATCTTTTGGTTTATTTGAAAATTACAAGGATCGCGGGAATCAGTTTAAGAAAGCCGTTCGAAAACTTTAGTTTGGATAAATAATTTATACAATATAGCTATAAAAAACTGGACAACACCGATTTATTTGTTATAATGTGGCTAGTAAATAAGGAGCCATAAATGTATGAAACACTTTTCGGTTCAAAAACTCGAGTAAAACTTTTGGCACTGCTTTTGACAAACACAGGCCGTGCCTTTTACGTTCGAGAGATTACCCGAACCATTGATGAACAAATTAACTCTGTGAGACGAGAACTTTTAAATTTAAAGTCTATAGGACTTGTAAAATCGAACGAAAAAAAGGGAAAGATTTACTATGAAGCCAATACGAAATTTGAATTTTATTCTGAATTGAAACGGATCTTTGAAAAAACTGGCAAAACACCAACGGGTGAAGATAAAGTGACTTTTGGGATCAGGAAATCCGGAGACATCTCATATGCTGCACTTATGGGAGCTTTTGTTGGAGACACAGCCAGCCAAGTAGATCTTTTTGTCGTAGGGGAAGTTGACAAAAGAAAAATGAAATCGGTTTTAGCGAATCTGGAGAAGGAGCTGAAAAGGGAAGTAAATTATTGTGTCATGACACTTAATGAGTATGAAGATCGCAAAATGCTTTTCGATCGCTTCTTGACTGAGCTAATGGCCAGTCCAAAGAAAATTTTAATTGACAGCCTAGAAGAAGAGACAAAAAAAGAGGGAAAAGAAGAAAAAGTTGATGAAGAATAAAAGTATCGTAATTGAATTTTCACCGAAAACAATTCTTTGGGTCATTGCTACCGTAGTAGCGATTTGGTTCTTTCTGGCGGTTAGAGATATTCTTATAATTCTATTTTTGGCCTTTATTTTTGCGGCTGCCATCGAACCTTTTGTGAATCGTCTAGAAAAAAAACGCTGGCCTAGATCTCTAGCTATCCTGACTATTTATCTAGCTATCATTGCAATCTTGGCTTTATTCTTGGAGTTAATCGTTCCGCCGCTCATTAATCAGATTACCCAATTAGTCCAAGATAGTGGTAAATACGCAGACACAATTAATACATATCTACAAAACGTCAATCCAGCGATTAAGGATCCAGCGTTTAAGGCCTTAGAAAACATAGGCAATTCAATCAGCGGAAATGGTAGCGGGCAAATAGTAAATAAGGCATTTGGTTTCTTTAGCGGGGCCTTTGGTCTTATTGCTGTCTTTGTGATCGCTTTTTACATGCTTGTCCAGAAAAATGGAGTGGAAAAAGTTTTAGAAGCTGTTTTACCAAAAAAATATCTCAGTACTTCTATCTCAGTATCACGCAAAATATCAAGCAGAATGAGTTCTTGGGTCAGGGGGCAACTATTTCTGGCATTAGTTATTTTTCTGGCAAATTATATAGCCTTGACTATTTTGCGAGTCGATATGGCGCTAACTCTGGCCATTCTTTCAGGTATTTTAGAACTACTGCCGATTATCGGACCGATTGTCGCTGGGATCACTGCTGCCTTGGTTGCTTTAACTGTCTCACCGCTTCTGGCGTTGATTGTCGGCGCTTGGTATATATTGGTTCAACAACTAGAAAACCATATCTTGGTGCCTCAAATCATGAAGAAATCTGTCGGGCTAAACCCGATAATTATTATTGTCGCGATATTGGTGGGGGTGCAACTAATGGGAGTTTGGGGTGCTTTGATTGCAGTCCCTGTTGTAGCCTGTATCTCGGTTATCTATGAAGAATTAAAAACGAATAAGTAGGGAGGAATAGTGGAGATTACGTATTTAGGTCATTCTTGTTTCAAAATTATTGGTAAAAAGGTTTCTGTCTTGAGCGATCCATATGATCCTGAAAAAATTGGGATCAAACTGGCAAAGCAAGATGCAGATGTTGTGACGGTCAGTCACGATCATTTTGATCACAATTACCTGGAAGTTGTTAAAAGCGAGTTTTTGCTCCTTGACTCCCCGGGTGAATATGAAGTAAAAGAATCTGAGTTTCAGGGGATCAAAGGCTTTCATGATGATTCTCATGGTGAAGAACGTGGACAAATCACCATCTTTAATATGGAAATTGATGGAATCAAAATTTGTCATTTAGGTGATCTGGGGACCGAACTTACCAGTGAACAGTTAGACAAGGTTGATGGGGTTGATGTATTGATGATCCCTGTTGGCGGAAAATATACGATTGATGCTAAAGCAGCGATTAAGGTGATTAGCCAAATTGAACCGAAAATAGTCTTGCCCATGCACTATAGGGAAGGGAAAATGACTGACCTTGCCCCGCTTGAAACTTTTTTGCAGGAATTCAGTGTTAGCCCAGTACCAATGGACAAACTTAAAATCACCGGCAGAGATTTGCCGGAAGAACTCGAAGTAGTTGTTCTCAAATATTAGTCATCAAAAAAACTCCCCGATGGGGAGTTTTTTTACTTGGTCGTTTTGGCAGTTGTCTTGATACATCGAGCGCAAGCTTTGACCTTCTTGCCGCTATCTAATTTTAGCCATTGTAAATTTGGCAACCATCGTCTCTTAGTTTTACGATGAGAGTGGCTGACATTATGCCCGGTTATTGGTTTTTTACCACAAATTTCACATTCTACACTCATTTTTCATTTCTCCAAGATTGAATTACAACGAAGTTAATGGTATCATGGTTTGAGCTTAAAGTCAACAAAAGTCATGTATCAAATATTTAGTATCATTGGGTTCTTACTTGCCTTAACTGTCCATGAATTTATGCATGCATGGACAGCTAACTATCTTGGCGACCCTACGGCCAAACACGCTGGTCGTGTCAGCCTCAACCCAATTGTCCACATTGATCTTTTCGGTACGATCCTTTTGCCATTAGTCCTGATACTCAGTGGCTCATCAATTGTTTTTGGTTGGGCAAAGCCAGTCCCGATTAACCCGAACAGTTTTAACAATCCTCGTCTTGGCTCAGCTCTCACAGCGATAGCCGGACCGATAGCTAATCTGGTATTAGCCATCATCTTAGCGGCAATTTATCAAATCCCTGGATTCAAGGGGACACTCTGGGGCCAATTCTTGATCGCTGCTATTACTATAAATCTTGTGTTAATGATATTTAATCTGATACCAATTCCACCACTTGATGGTTCCAAGTTTTTCGCGTTATTTATTCCGGGACTGGATAATGCAAAGTTGGAGGTTTATGGACCAATTTTGTTACTAGCCTTTATTTTGGTCGGTGGGACAAGGATCATCTGGCCAATCGTTACATTCTTTATGAGCATACTGGGAATCAATATCGGTTATTATTAATTATCGGGGCGTAGCTTAGTTGGCCCAAAGCGCAGGGCTGGGGGTCCTGAGATCGGAGGTTCAAATCCTCTCGCCCCGACCATTTCGCAGATTTTATTTGCTCAATGTAAACTGTAAATTATTGTTGACATATCAGTAAAACAAGGATATAATTAGCTCGTCAGCTTGATTCTATCGATATAGAAAAAGTTGAGTTTATTAACTTAAGGACCCCGTATGGGGCAAAGGACAAGAGTGGACGATAAGAACAAACTCTATGTAGGCAATCTGCCTTACACTATGAACGACGAATCCCTTGGTCAGCTATTTGCTGAGTTTGGTGAAGTTGTTGAAGCTAAGGTAATTGCAGACAAATTTTCTGGCCGTTCCAAAGGTTTCGGCTTCGTTACCATGGGTGACGAGGATTCTGCCAAAAAGGCAATCGAAGCTATGAATGGCAAAGACGTAGGTGGCAGAAATGTTGTAGTAAACGTTTCCCGACCTAAAGAAAAACGATAGAAATCAACGCTTAATAAAATAGGTAAAGATCACGCTATCATAAGAAATAACGCCTCAATTGAGGCGTTATTTCTATTTAAATGGTTGGTCATTTAGGTTATAATAAATTGGTTAAATGAAGGGGAAAAATGGTAGAAATCTTAAAAAATATGTTTCGCCGAAAAACGAGAACGATCTTGACTATCTCGGGTATTACCATTGGAATATTTGCCTTTGTCGTGATGGGTTCGATGGCAGAAAAAATTAATCTTTTAGTCAGCGGGGGCACGAAATATTATAAGGACAAGGTAATTGTTAGCGATAAATCTGGGAACGCATTTATGGGTGCACCGCTTTCGATTGAAAAAGTTAAGGATATCGAGAAGGTTGAAGGTGTCCAGGTAGTGCAGTCTGATGTTACGGTAATGTTGGACGACCTGGGTGCTGTAAACTTTGGTGTTCCGCCGATGATCATCGGCAGTGATAACAAGGGGGCTGGCCTTGAATCTTTCAAGGTTGAGATTGTCAAAGGGAAAGAACTAAAGCCGGATGATTATGGGAAGGTTCAAATTGGTTCAGACTTGGTTAAGAAATTGAACGCAGGGGTTGGGAAGAAGATAAAAATTAAAGGCAAAGAGTTTGAGGTCAAAGGTATCATGGGCAAAACTCTTACAGCCCCAGACAATGAAGTTTTTATGACCCTTAGGGATGCCCAGGAAATATATCACGATACTTTACCTCAAGTTATCCAATCACAAGTCAAGCCGGAGCTTCTAGTTACTGACTTTACGGTATATGCAAAAAAAGGCGTTGACCCAAATGAATTAGCTAAGAAGATCGGCAAGGAAGTAGCAGGGGTCAAGGGAGAGGGACCAAAGGCATTTCAAGATCAAGTGGCTAGTGCCACGGGTATTCTGAACTCGATACTTTTCGGTATTGCTGCAATCTCTCTTCTGGTCGGAGGCCTTTCGATTATTAATACGATGACAATGTCTATTGCAGAAAGGACGAAGGAAATTGGTATCAAAAAAGCGGTTGGTGCCAAAACTCGAAATATTATGACAGAATATCTGACAGAAGCTGGCTTAATTGGCTTTTTCGGTGGAGTGATCGGCTGGGCATTAGGATCAGCGACGGTTGTATTGATAAACAATGCCATGGAGGTCAGCGGAAATGTGATTTTCTTACTTACAACGAGAATATCTGTATTTGCAATTGCTTTTGCAGTGATTCTAGGAGTATTGGCAGGTATCTATCCAGCCTACCATGCAGTAAGAATAAATATAGTAAAGGCTTTGAGGGAGGAATAGCATGGCAGAAACAATCATAAAATTAAATAGAATATCAAAAACCTATATCATAGGAACAAGGAAAAATGCTTCTAAGGCTCAGAAAGCAATTCAAAAATTGCATAAATCATATGAAGATGAGTGTGAAAAAGAAGACTTGAAGTGTAAAAAAGATACCGAAGATCTGCTAGAAAAAGCCCAAGAGCTTTTTTCAAAAGAAAAATACGAAGAAAGTTATAAAACTGTCACGGGGAAAACCTTGAAATCTAGGCCGAAAGATAGGGGGGCTGTAGTCCATGCTCTAGATAATGTTACCTTGGAGATAAAAAAAGGTGATTTGGTCGCAATTATGGGTCCATCTGGAAGCGGTAAATCTACTTTGTTGAATATGCTAGGGCTACTTGACTCTCCCACTGCAGGATTGATTTATCTGAAGGGCATGAACGTAACTGGGATAAAAAGCAAGAAATTACCTGAAATCAGATCAAACGATCTTGGCTTTGTTTTTCAATCATTTAATTTGATACCAAGCTTAACAGCCTTAGAAAATGTCATGTTACCTCTAAAATATGCAGGCATTAAACCCCAGAAAAGAAAAGAAATGGCGAAAAAAGCTCTTGAATCTGTTGGACTAGGGGATAGGTTGGATCATACACCAAATGAGCTCTCTGGAGGACAAGGGCAAAGAGTGGCAATCGCAAGATCTGTTGTAAACAATCCAGCGATCATTTTTGGTGATGAGTTAACCGGTGAGTTGGACACAAAAATGACCAAAGAAGTGATGGGGTTAATCCAGAATCTTAATAGTAAGGGCCAAACATTTATTATTGTTACTCATAATCCTGAAGTCGCAAAAATGTGCAAAAGGACTATCCATATGCTCGATGGCAAGGTTGATAAAGATCATACTAACGGGAAAAAATAAATGTCGGAAGAAAAACATTTTTCTGGACAAGAAGCAAAGACAATAGGTGATGCTCTAGGTGTTGATTGGACAAGATGGGATATTGAACAATTCAGAAGTGGTATGGATATTGAGTTAGAACATGGAACGACCGATCTGCATACAAATATAACTGATAATGATGTCATGCTTACCGGTAAGATTGTGTTGGCTCATCTCAACGAGTTTCCAGATTACTACACTCGACTCGAAAAAATGGAGAACGAAGCGGAAAATTTTTGGCATAAAAAATGAGAAAATATATTTATATTGTAATGGCAATCTTTGTAGCGGGCTTGATTGTAGTAGCAGGTGTTAGGTTTTTAAGCGGTGAAGATAATTGGGTTTGTAAAGATGGAAAATGGGTGAGACACGGTAACCCAGCTACCGAAAAACCAACGAGTAAATGTCTTTGAAAGAGTAGCGAATAAATGATACAGGCAATAACTTTTGGAATAATCAGTGGCTTATCTCTATTATTTGGAGCAACTACCGGGCTTATTTTTAATCTAAGGCAAAAGACTATTGCTCGCTTTATGGCTTTTGGCTCAGGTGTCTTGATCTGCGCGCTGACATTTGGTTTGATGGAAGAAGCTTTTGGCCACGGAGGTTTCGATGCTGTCATTATTGGATTTTTGTTGGGAGGTACTATCTTTATTGCAGGTGATTATATTATCCATATCAAAGGCGGGAGAAAACATAAAAAATTTCAGGTTGTAGAATCAAAATCAGCCACAAATGGCAAAGTTATAACTTTGGGGGCCCTATTGGATGGGATCCCTGAATCAGTCGCTCTTGGCATATCGATTTTTAATGGCCAGGGTCGAGGAATTCTAATGCTTAGCGCTATTGTTCTCTCAAATTTTCCTGAAGGAATCTCATCTATTACCGGTCTCAGAAAAGAAGGGTTCAAGAAAGAAAAAATATTTATTATATGGGGGATCGTCGCCGCAGTTACAGCCTTGACAACGATTGCAAGTTTTGTTTTTTTGCACGATGTAAACCCAAATACTATTGGTATTTTAGAAGCATTTGCTGCCGGGGCAATTTTGGCAATGCTAGCTGATAGTATGATTCCTGAGGCGTATGAAGAGGGAGGTTTTAGTATTGCCTTCCTAACCATTCTTGGTTTTTTGGTAGCTTTTATTATTTCACGATATTAAAGTGGTTTGAACAAAAAGAAACAATAGTCAAGAAAGAAAAAATAAATGGAAAAGTTAATAATTAATACCGATGGAGGAGCGAGAGGCAACCCAGGACCAGCAGGAATTGGGGTAGTTTTTTCTAGCCCAGAAAACGAGGTGATCTCTACTTATAAGGAATATATTGGTGAGACAACAAACAATACAGCAGAATATAGAGCGCTAATCCTTGCACTCGAAAAAGCTCAAGATTTTGAAGCTGACGAATTTGAATGTCGGTTGGATAGTGAATTAGTGGTCAAACAGTTGAAGGGGGAATACAGAGTGAAGGATCAGAATCTGAAAGAGCTGTACAACAGAGTGCAAGAATTGACCTTTTTCAAACCAATAAAATTTATCCATGTTAGGAGAGAAAAAAACAAATTAGCTGATAGATTAGTAAATCAAGCAATCGATGAAGCCGGTTTTTAGGTCTTGATTTTATCTAATATTAGTGATATAATATACAATGCTTAGTTAATTGGGCAATCGCCCCGCCCTTTCAGAGAAACAATAAGGAATACTTGATCCAAAATGATTGTTTTATAGTAGTTTTTTTGTAGGATTTGTTTTTTTGAAAAGGCGGGGAGGAAAGTCCGGGCACCTTAAGATCAGGATAGTCGTTAACAGCGACCAGTCGGAAGGCTAGGGAAAGTGCCACAGAAACAATACCGCCCCGCTCTTTCAGAGAGCACAGTGTATTGAAAGCTAACAGAGTTGAATTATATATAGAAATTTGAGAAAACTGTACTTTGTGAAAGGGCGGGGTAAGGGTGAAAAGAGTGAGGTAAGAGCTCACAGTTCTAGTTAGTGATAACCAGAAGAGGTAAACCCTATTTGGTGCAAGGCAGGTGGGCCTATCATTTTTACGAAACATGACTTTGAAAAGTTAATTGCTTAACAAGGACTATAAATCGTAAAAGCGATGATCTGAGCCAAAAATGGAAGGTCCTGCCGCTTAGATAGATGATTGTCGTCCGTAAGGATACAGAACCCGGCTTATAGATTGACTAAGCAATAAAAAACACCTTATTAAAAGGTGTTTTTTAAGTAAGAATTATTCTTAATGACAGCCGGAACAACCGGAGCATCCATTACAACCTGATTCACCAATTTCCATTTCTTCTAAAACGATAGTTTTATTGTGTCCACATGCTGGACAAGCAACATTCTTCTCTTTTTCTATGATACCTTCGAATTTTGCCTTACAACTACTGCATTCACAAAGATATTTTTTCATTATTTTACCTTTTCAACTATCCTTGCAAAGATATCAGGTTGGTTAACAGCTAACTCGGCAAGAATTTTACGATCAAGTTCAATTTTTTTACTTTTTAGACCGGCGGTAAACTTGGAATAAGAAAGCCCATTTATTTTTGTGGCATTCCCGATACGGATGATCCATAGTCGCCTTATATCTCTTTTTTTATTTCTTCTATCTCGATATTGGTATGACCATGCTTTAAATAAGGCTTCTCTGGCCTTTTTTATGCTGCTTCTGCGTACCTTTATCATGCCCTTTGTTTGGGCAATAACTTTTTTATGTTTGGCGTGACTTGTGACGCCTCTTTTTACTCTCATTATCCAACTCCTAACATTTTCTTAACATTTTTTTTGTCACTACCAGCAACATCCATATCGCCTTTATAATTGCGCTTCTGATCTTTTGATTTGTGTTCTAATAGATGGTTAGCAAAAGCTCCTTGACGTTTGATTTTGCCAGTGGATGTTGTTTTAAATCTCTTCTTCGCTCCGCTATGAGTTTTGATTTTCGGCATTATTTTCTTCCTTCGTTACTTTGTTATTATCACTTTTCTTCTTATTTGATATAGGGGCAAGCACCATTATCATATCCCTGCCGGCAGATTCTGGTGGTTGCTCTACCTCAGCAAATTCAGACATACGTTCTATAATTTTATTCAGTAGATCAATCCCAAGCTCTTTATGGACAATTTCACGACCTTTGAAACGAAGCTGAAATTTGACTTTATCTTTCTTCCCTAAAAATTTCTCAGCTAACTTCAGCTTGGTGACCAAATCGTGTTCACCGATTTTAATACCAAGACGAATTCCTTTAACCTCAACAGTTTTTTGTTTAGTTTTTTGCTTTTGTTGTTCGTATCGAAACTTACCCCAGTCTAACACCTTTACTACGGGTGGAGTAGCATTGGGAGAAACTTCAATCAGATCAAGCCCTTCATTTTTTGCTATCTCTAGTGCTTTGGTAGTAGGCATAATGCCAAGCTGTTGGCCGTCAAAAGAAATTACCCTGACTTCAGGCACTCGAATATGCTCATTAATACGAATCCGCTTGTTTATTCCTACCTCTTAAATGATAAGCAAATTTTAGCAGAATTGGGTATCTTTGTCAACGCAGGTTAGAAATGCCTTTTGCGTGAGACGATTACCCGTAATTTTTTATCTGAAATGGAAATTGTAACCGGTGTTTGAGTGACTACTTGACCATCAGCACTGACAGGAACAGGGTTTTTTGTTTTGATTGTGACTTTTTGAGTATGAAAAACTGAAATGCGACTGCTATTTCTGTCATTGAAATTTATCTTTTTTTGACCATACAAAAGCATATCTCTGAAACTCAATTTATTTATTAGGATTGCGTCCAAAATATTATCTTGAGGCTTTGAAGTGGCCGGGAGATAGTCAAGCAAAAGGCCATTTGAAACTGAAAGATTAAAACATTCAGTGTTAACACTATATTTGTGATCAAACTCAAGCTCTATCTGGAATGGCTTATAATTTCTAGCCGCTTTAGTTAAACTTGCTAGATATAAACCTCGAGAAAATGGTGATGTTTTCTGGTACCGTTTGAGATCATAGACAACGTTATCAAAACCGATGGAAGCAGAAGTTACAAAAACATTGCCATCAATTTTCCCAAGGTCAACTTTTTCTATTTTTCTTGCAGCTAAAATTGCGCAAGCCGACTGCCAGTCATGAATACCAAGGAGATTGGCCAGTTCATTTGTGTTACCGGTTGGAATAATGCCCAAAGCAACACCTTCCTTGTTATCTAGAGAATTAATGACTTCATTTATCGTTCCATCACCACCGACCGCTACAATTGTCTTAAATCCCTTACTTGTGGCGATTTTTGTTAACTTAGGTATATCTGCCGATCCGGTACTTTTTTCAAATTCTCCAGCAATACCAAGCTCGCTTAAACGTTCCTTAAGCTTTTCCTGAATTTTATTAATTCTACCGCCACCGGCAGCTGGATTTATGATGTAATAGTACATGGACTAAATTATTTTTTAGTATTTTTTTCTTTTGATTCTTCAATAACTTCGTCGATTTCAGCAATAGGTTCAATTTCTTCTGGTTTAATTTTTTCCATCATTGTTGATTTCCCAGTGAAGATAGCACCAGCAGAAATTGATAAAACATTTGCTATGATATCGCCATAGATTCTACCAGTTTCAGTAATAGTTAGTCTCTCAGTTGCCTCAATATTACCTTGTACAGTTCCGGCTACTGAAATTTTTTTCGCTTTGACATTGGCGATAACATGAGCATTTGAACCGATGTTAACCGCTCCTTTTGTCTTTATCTCACCGTTGACGCTGCCATCAATAGTGATATCCCCATCACTCTTTAGATTCCCTTTCAATTTTACCGAGGTGCCAACAATTGTTTCAGCAGCCCCCGAAACGATTTCTTCCTCTTTCTTTTCGAACATTTTGACTCCTTTATTCGATCGCCTTGTTAATTGCTTCTATTTCTTCGGCACTTAAATTATGTTGTGATTTACCTTTCTCAATTGGTTTGGCATACACTCGATCTGCTCCGCGACCATGAATGCTGGTTATAACAATTCCACTATTTTCGAGGTTGAGAAGGGCTAGACTGAAACTCATATCACCCCCTGTATCCTTGAAAGGGTTATAACGGACGACCCCGATCTTTTGAAAACTAAGTTTCATGATTCTGGCAATTTCGTCCAAGCCTTGCTCTACTTTTTCGGATCGTTTGTTGATTTTTTTGTTATCAGCAACCATGTGCTGTAAAAGCTCGTAGACATTTTCATCACTAGATTCAAAAAAAAGCTTATTCTTTTTTCTTATCTTCAATATCAAAATCGTTAAAGCTATGTTCCAAGCTAGAAAAAAGAGACCAAATGAAAGTAATAAAATAATTGAGTTATCCATATGAGCTCCAAAAAGCTTTAATATTATTAACTATTATTGCTTTTTTTTCAAGTTAAAGCTGACATTAATCTTGGTTTAAGTTATAATTTTTTATGAAAGGGACAACAAGCCAATGTTTAATAAGACAAAAAAGAAGGATTTTAATAAGTTTTCTCTATTGGGCTTTTGATATTCTATCGCAGACTTAGATTATTGATCCTAGAAGAGGATAAATATCAGAGAAATGAAGATGATCTTCTAGAAAAAATCCTTCATTTAGAACAGCAACTTGCCGACAGAAAAGGAGAAAAATGGCTAAGAAAAAAAGAAAGACAAGAAAAGAAAAAGAATTGCTGAAAACTCATAAGTTTAGTCAGAATACACCTACTACGCCTATTTTTACTGACACAAAAATCGAAAAACCGGGAAAAGAAAATGGGGGAGTCCCCAAAAAACCTAAAGATAATGTTCCTGGTTATGTTATCAAAGATTTAAAAAAGGTAGCCATTATTACAGGGTTGATCGTAGCCTTCGTAGTTATTCTTTGGATCTTGGCTTATCACACAAAGATCCTTGACCCATTATTTCACCGAGTAAACGTAAAGTACTAATTTCTTGGGCGATACTGCAAAGCTTCGGCCAAATGACCGATTTTAATCTCATTGCTATCATCCAGATCAGCAATGGTCCGGGCAAGTTTTAGGATGCGGTGATAAGAACGAGCAGATAAACCCAACTGTTTACTGGCGCTTAGCAGTAAGCTCTTGCCTTCATCATCAAGGACGCAATATAGTTTTAACTGTTTTAGGGTCATCTCAGAGTTAGAAATAGTGCTTGTCCCTCTGAATCGTGATTCTTGCTTCTCACGAGCCGCAATAACGCGACTACGGATTTGCTCAGAATCTTCTCCTAAAGAATTATCAGCCAACTTTTCATATTTCACCCGGGGAACTTCTAGATGAAGATCCATTCTGTCAAGTAACGGACCAGAAACTTTTTTCTGATAGCGGACGATTTGAGCGGCATTGCAGGTGCATTGCTTCTCGGGGTCAGTTGAATAGCCGCAAGGACATGGATTTTGTGCCGCGACTAGGATAAACTGAGCAGGAAAAGTCAAAGTACCGTTAGCTCTAGAAATAGTAATAAAACCTTCTTCTAGGGGCTGTCTCAGAACTTCTAGTACATGACGAGGAAATTCCGGTAACTCATCCAAAAAAAGAACGCCACGATGAGAAAGGCTAATTTCTCCTGGCCTAGGCCATTTGCCACCGCCTATAAGTGCGATATCGCTAGTTGTATGATGTGGATTGCGGTAAGGTCGAGTTTGAATTAAAGACCCTTTTTGGTGAAGTTCGCCAACGATTGAGTAAATTTTTGTAACTTCAAGTGCCTCAGGGTAAGTTAAAGGTGGGAGGATTGAGACCAGAGCTTTGGCCAGTAAAGTTTTGCCTGAACCCGGAGGACCGCTCATAAAGATATTGTGGCCGCCGCTAGCGGCAATTTCTAAGGCTCTTTTGGCATGTTCTTGGCCGACAATTTGGGAAAAATTTATTTCATATATCTGATTTTCATCTTCAACAAACTCTTTGTAGACGACAGGTTCGATAATTGTCTCTCGACGATAATGTTGAACGATTCCTTTCAAATTGTCAGCAGCCAAGATAGCGATGCCATCGATAATTGAAGATTCGTCAGTATTTTTACCTGGTATCACAATGGTCTCAAAATTTAACTCTTTAGCTGCCATAACCGAAGGCAATATGCCATTTGTATGGCGAATATCTCCATTTAGTGACAACTCACCTACGAAAACGGTTTTCGATGAGTCGAAAAAGATTTGCTCACTTGCTAAGAGTATCCCGACAGCAATCGGTAAATCATACGAGGGACCTTCTTTCCGTAAATCAGCGGGGGCTAGATTTACTGTGATTCGTTTCTGAGGGAATACGCAGCCGCTATTTTTTATGGCGCTGCGAACTCTTTCTTTTGATTCTTCAACTGCTTTGTCAGGTAGACCTACTATATTAAAAGCTGGCAACCCATTTGACAAATCTACTTCAACTTCTACTTTTTCACCGGACAGACCGATCACTGCGATGGAATTTATTTTTGCTAACAAGTTTACTCCGATTTTTACTTTATTATAAGTAAAAATCATTTCATGTGATAAAACAAGTATACAGACATAATTTATTGGCCAGAACATCTTTATGAGTAAATTTGACTCTAATAAAGAGAAAGGCTATGATTACTTTGTAAATAAAAACATAAAGGAGGCACAATGCCAGAAGAAACAGGACCAGAGCAGGCCACGGCTGCTCAAACTGTAAACAATATTAATGTAACGACAAGCCCTGCTGCAAGCAGTACTAAGCAGGTCAATTGGGTTTTGACCTTAGTAATTTCCATTTTTCTTGGTCAGCTTGGAATTGACAGATTTATTATGGGCCAAGTTGGTTTGGGGATATTGAAGTTAATCACTTTCGGAGGATTTGGTATCTGGTGGTTGATCGATGTGATTTTGATTGCTACGAAGCATAAGTTTGCAGGCATAGAGTGGGTCTAGCAAACTGAATAAAAGTTTGTAAATAAAAAGAGGCTTAAATGCCTCTTTTTTAAAAGACTTTTACTATGAAGTAAGTAATTTATTGCGGAATATTTTTGTAATTTTCCTATTTGGCTGATTATTTTTGTCTACGCCAAAGGTTATATGATGACGAGTTACACTTTTTTCTATGTAGCTGGTCGAAACAGCCTCATTCTTATTTAATGCGAAGCCATTATGATCGGAGCTTGTTCCGTCTTTGAATGTAACTTTTTCCCAAACCAGGACGTCTCCGGGCTTAATATCATTTAAAGAAACCTCTTCCCAATTAGGATCCTCAGTTAGTTTTTTAGAAACAGTTTCTACTGTTGAATGCATTCGATCAATTTGACCGAAGAGAGTCAAAATGCCACTTACAAAAAAAGCGCAGGAAAATGTCCCATCATCTAAAACATCGTACTCTTCATTAGTGTTTTTATTCCTTACAATATTTGAATTAAATAAACGACAGCCTACTGAATTTTCTAGTATTCTTAAATATGTTTTTTGATGAAGCTTTAATAGATTTTCATCTGGCATATTGTTTCTCCTAAATTAAACAATTATATTGAAACAGTTTTTGCCGTCTCGGCTCGTAATAAAGCCGCTTCGTGAGCACTTATTTCAACAGAATCGTCCAATTCATGTAACATAACTTCTACACTATAACGCCTGAAGTAGGCAAGGGCGATCAAATGATCAGCAAACCAAGGGTTTTTTGGCAACAAACTGCCGTGGAGATAAGTACCGAAAGCGTTTTTGTAAACACCACCTTCGTGTTTGCTGTCTCCTTGATTGCCAAATCCTTTTATAATTTTGCCCAATGGTCTGCAATTATCTCCTAAAATTGTTTGTCCGCTGTGGTTTTCAAAGCCGACTAAGGTTGTTCTAGAAGGTTTATAATGGGGAAATTCAGCCGTTGGCAGCCATTCTTTAGCACTTTGTTCGGTATCGACTATTACATTGCCAATTAGTCTTTTTTGTCCGGCAGTAGTATAACAGTCAAAAACACTAATTCCTGGAATTCGCTCATTTTCTGCTGTTTGAAAGTATTTCCCAAAAAGCTGAAAACCACCACATATTGTTAAAGCGACTAGTCCTTTTTCTATCTCCTCTTTTATCATATCTGCACGACTTAATAAATCGTCGGCAATAATTTTTTGTCCTTGGTCTTGACCGCCACCGAGAAAAATAATATCAACATTTTTCAGACCAATCTTGTCTGTTTTTTTAATTTCGATTATTTCAAGGTCAATATTTTGCCACTGGCATCTTTTCAAAAGGGTGACAATATTGCCGAGGTCTCCATAAAGGTTCATATTGTCAGGATAAAAATGGGCTAAAGTTAGCTTCTTATTCATTCGACCAACCCCTTTACTAAACTACGGTTGTATAAAATTTTTCTTAATTCCAACATAGCGGTATACGTCGGCATCACATAAAGCGTTTCGCCTTCTTGGATGTTGGCGAAGGCCAAGTCAAGGGCCTGCTCGACATTTTTCTCAATCATCACATTCCCAAGGTCGAAGTCAGCATATTTTAACCGCAAAAGCAGATCTTCAGCCCTGATACCGCTGACTACTACTCTATCAGCCAATTTGTTTAGCAATTCGAGTTCAGCGTCCCAAATCCAAGAAATATCTGTTCCATCTGCGAATTTATCATTTAACAATAAAAAAAGGCTTTTTGGTTTATTGTCGTAACTTAAGGTCTCGATGACTTGAGTGAACCCTGTGGGATTTTTGACTAAAAGAAGAAAAAGCTTTTTCGTACCTACCTCCACTGATTCCATTCGACCAAAAGCAGCTGTCACTTTTTTAATGGAGTCTTGGATTGTGGTATCCTTTATTCTCATTTCAGAGGCGATTGCACAAGCTGCCAAAGCATTGTAGAGATTATACAGTCCGGGCAACTGAATTTCTAATAATATTTTGTGGTCTGAAAAGCCATAGTTTGCTATTGATTTTTCGACTGACAATCTTAGATTGCTCAAACCGTAATCTAATTTTGGCTTTTTTGCACCACATTTCGGACATTCATAAGTTCCTAGATGGCCAAAATAACGATGTTCATATCTAAGTTCGTGATCGCACTCTAAACAATTTTTTGAATCGATCGCTCCATTAGATTTAGTCTCGATGTGATCATTAATACCAAAATAACGAACGTTTTTATTGTATTTCTTTAAACTAGCAACTAACGGATCGTCAGCATTCAGGAATACAATTGATTCGGGAACTCTCTTAATGGCTGAACCGATGATAGAAGCCGTTTTGTTTAATTCACCATAACGATCTAGCTGATCACGAAAAAGGTTGGTAACCAAAATTATTTTTGGTGTTACTTTTTTGGTAATCTCTGGCATTGTTGCCTCGTCTACTTCAAAAATGCCAATATCGCCATTAATCTTTGTTCCAAGTAGATTACTATTTTGTGACAAACAAGAAGCAATTCCACGCGAAAGGTTACTGCCCGAAGAATTGTATATAACCTTCAAGTTGTTTGCTTCAAGGACTGCAGCTAACATTCTTGCTGTGGTTGTCTTGCCATTTGTACCAGTAATCAGGATAATTCCTTGAGGTAGCTGGTTGGCAAGCTTAGTAATGATGTTTGGAGCGATTTTCTCTGCCAAAAGACCAGGAAGGGTAGTCCCGCCGCCACGTTTAGCTAAACGACTTGTCATCCGAGCAATTTTCGCAATTAGATTTGCTATTAGAATACGCATAAATTTAGTATAGCAAAGTTTGAGTTTATATTCAGGTTCATTTCAAAAAATTCTCAATAATCCTTGTGGCTTCTTTTCCGTTTTTAATATATATGATGTCTTTATTCTTTCCAAACCAGGTTATTTGTCTTTTAGCATAATTCCGAGTTTTCTTTTTCATATTCTCTAAAGCTTCAGGCAATGAAACTTTATGATTTATATATTCTCCAATTTCTTTATAGCCAATGGCAGACATGGAAGGCAAATTAATCGAATACTTTTTAGTCAAGTCCTCGGCTTCTTTGACCAGACCTTCCGTATGCCACTTTTCGATCCGCTGGCCTATCCTCTTGTATATTACATCTCTTGGTACATCTAAGACTAAATACAAAATATTTGCTGGTTTGGGTTTTTTTGTTTGAAGTGAAGTAAAGGATTCATTTGTTTGTGAAGCAACCTCAATTGCTCTGATCAGCCGCCTCTTATTCTTTAAATCAATAATTTTATATGTATTAGGATCAAGTAACTTTAATTTTTCGGCTAACTCGGTAGTTGATGACTTTTCCAATTCTTTTCGCAAAACTAGATTTGGCTTTGTCTCAGCCAAATTGTAATCATAGGCGATCGAATCAAGATATAAACCAGTCCCACCTACCAAGAATGGGATTTTCCCTTGGTTTTGAATCTCTGAGATAGCTGAGTTGGCTAATTTTTTGTAATCTGACAAAGAAAACGTTTCGTCCGGCTTAACGATATCAATCAAGTGATGAGGAATTTCTTGACGTTCTTCAGTAGTTGGTTTGCTAGTAGCAACATCCATTTCACGATAGATACTTCGTGAATCTGCGTTGACGATTTCACCATTAAATTTTTTTGCCAGGTCTATGGCCAGAGAAGTTTTACCACTGGCTGTTGGCCCGGCTACAATAATTATTGGTTTATTCATAAGCTTTTTGATTATATCAAGAAATAGTTTATAATATTAGTCATAAGCAAGGAGAGAAAATGGGAGTAGAATCACAAGGTTATACGCCACCAAAGCCAGAAGATGAGATAAAGACAGAGGGTCAGGTAATCGAGTTTCCTGGAGCAAAGGTCGATGAATCAAAGCCGAAACCAGTTGAGCAACAAATCAGAGAGGCAACCCATGATCGGATAGCAGAAGGGGACTACTCAGTACCTGAATGGGTCACTGATAGTAAAGGGGCGGGAGCTCATTTTGAAGTTGACCCAACAGTGGAATTTCAAGCAGAAAAAGAAAAAGAAATGAAGAAATCAGTTGATGATGGTTGGGAAAATATCAAGTCAAAGGAGTTCAATCTTCCCGAATAATTTCCAAGCGGTTGCTGATTCAATTTTGACATTTATGAAATCACCAATTTTGACAGTTGGTGATTTTTTTATTTCCACGACTTTGTAACCTTTTGTCCTTCCATACAGTTTGTCCTTTTTTGCTTCATCAACCAGTATTTCTTGAGTTGTGCCGATTAATTTTTCATTATTTTCTAGAACAATTTTTGTTAAAGTCTCGTTAACTAGGGTTTCTCGATTTTTCTTTTCGGCCTTTGATACGTCATCAACCATTTTGGCTGCTTTTGTTCCAGGACGAGGGGAGAACTGGGCAAGAAAGATCATTTCAAATCTCGCTTTTTTCACGACTTTTAATGTATCCCAAAACTGCTCCTTTGATTCACCAGGAAAACCGACAATAATGTCGGTGGTAAGCAGAACATCAGGTAATGCTTGTCGGATTTTTTTTACCAGCCCTAAATATTTTTCTTGGGTATAGTGACGATTCATTTCTTTTAATATCTCATCGTTTCCGGATTGAAGTGGGAGATGAAGATAATGAGGAAAATGCTTTAGTGTTGGCAAAACAGTAATTAACTCATCAGAAATGTCCTTTGGATGGTTAGAATAGAAATAAACCCGATATTTTCCAGGAATTTGATCGATTATCTTAATGAGCTCGATGAATTTATTATTGTTCGAAAACGCTGGTTGAGGACTATCAGACTTCTCACGGTTGTTCGAAGAATAATCATTTCCATACGAATTTACATTTTGACCCAAGAGGGTTATTTCTTTACAGCCTTTTTTAACCAGATCCCTTATCTCAGCGATGATTTCTTCTATTGGCCGTGATTTTTCTCGTCCACGGGTGTACGGAACCGCGCAGTAAGTGCAAAAATTATCACAGCCAGTAGAAATTGGGACATAAGCGCGAATAGGTGATTGATACTTTGGATGAATGTTAAGGTAATCACCATAGCCTTCAATTTTGTCATCGTAAGAGTCGCTAACTTGTGGCGATCTTTTGAGATTGCTTCGTTCCGCTCGCAATGACATATCCTCAATATATTTTGTTAGTTTACTTATGTCTTTAACTTCAAATATAAAATCAAATATCTTCTCAAATTTTTTCCTATCACCTTCTAAAACACAACCGGATAAAACTGTTCTTAACTGTCGGTGCTTTTTCGTTTCATTCCACCCTTTTACTTTGCCATAAATTCGATCTACCGCATGTTGCCGGACGGAACAGGCAATTACACAAACAATATCTGCTTCTTTTTCATTTTCGGTTTTTTGAAAACCGAAAGAATCAAAAAGCGCCGAAATTCTTTCGGCATCCGAATAATTCATGGCACAACCTAATATCCAAAAATAGTACTTCATAGCTGAGTTATTTTAGCACGATCCTGATCTATTTTGAATAAAATATAGGGGAAACGGCCCCAACCAAAGACTCATTGTCGCCGAAAAACGCAGCTTTGAACTCAGGTTTTTTAGGTAAGAATTGATAAAACAACTCTTGGTTAAAAAGGTAGACACTCCCGCCAATAATAATAAGTTCAGGTTGGTATTTCTTGATCAAATCATTTATGCCGATCAGATTTATCTTCATTACTTGTTCAAAAAATTGGTTCGCGATTTTGTCATTTTTTTTGATGGCGTCAAAAATCTGATAAACGTCAGATCCATCAAAATCCAATTTGACGTTACTTTTTCCTACCCAAGCGGTAAGGAAATTTGGCAGATTCAGACCGGAAGCATAAGCTTCCCAATGATTTTTCTCACCGCAACCGCATAATAAATCGTATTCGGAACCAATTTTTACGTGACCAGGTTCGATGCTGTTTCCACATTTATCAGTAACCAGTTTCCCATTCGTTATAATACTTCCACCAATGCCGGAAGAAAAAGTGAGGTAGATAAAATTCTCAAGATTTTTACCGTGTCCCCAGGTTTTTTCACCAAGAATTGCGGCATTAGCATCGTTATTCAAAGTCACTTTTTTTTGAAAATAGTCTTTAAAATTAACCACAATCTCCAAATTTTTGTTTGGCAGATTAGGAGAACTAACTAAAGTACCTTGTTCAATATTTATAAAACCTGCAATACAAATTCCGATGCCAAAAGAGTCAGCAATTTCTTTTTCCTTGAGAGATTCTTCAATAAATTCTTTTAGAAAGTTGATAAATTCATTATTTGATTCTGTATGCGAAGTTTTCTTTTTGTTCTTATAGACAAGTTGCCCAAGTTCATCAATCAAAGCAACGCGTGTATTTGTCGCGCCGATATCAATGGCAATAGCAGTTTTAGGACTCATTATTTTTTGTCGTTAATTTCCTTTTTGATTTTCTCGATAAACTTGTCTAGCTTTAAATTTCCAAGATCACCTTTTAGATATGAGCGGATTGGCAAAAGGCCTGATTTTTCTTCTTTTTCGCCCACAACAATCATGTATGGAGTCTTCATAAGTTCTGCGTTTCGAATCTTTTTGCCTACTGATTCGGTATCCTTATCAATCTCGACACGTATATTCTCTTCTCTAAACTGTTTCTCAATCCTTTCGGAAAATTTGATAAACTTGTCGGACACCGGAATTAACCGAACTTGAACAGGGGATAGCCAAAGTGGGAAGGCCCCAGCAGTGTGCTCTACTAATATTCCCATAAACCTTTCAAGAGAACCGTAGATAACTCGGTGGATTACTACAGGGGTCTTTTCCTTGCCCTCCTCGTTTGTATAAGTAAGGTTGAATCGTAGGGGGATTTGGAAATCTAACTGGATAGTACCCATCTGCCACTCTCGCCCAAGGGAATCTTTCATTAGGATGTCGATCTTTGGACCGTAAAAAGCTCCATCACCTTCTAAAATAGTAAAGGGCTTTTTGCTTTCAACCAGGATTTCTTTCAATTCTTTTTCAGCTTTGTCCCAAATTTTTTTGTCACCCATATATTTGTCGGGTCGTGTACCCAATCTGAAAGAATAATCCAAGCCAAAGATTGAGTAAAATCTTTCAACAATTTCGAAAATATTTCGATATTCATCTTTGATTTGGCTTTCTGCTACAAAAATATGAGCATCATCTTGAGAAAACTCACGAGCCCGGAGAAGCCCATTCAGTGTCCCTGATCTTTCATTTCGATGAAGAGTATCAGTATCACCCAATCTCATAGGGAGCTCACGATAACTTCTTTTTTTGCTGCCAAATACAACCATGGCATTCGGACAATTCATCGGTTTTAGGGCGTAAATCTCTTTATTTTCAGTTTTTGATATAAACATTTCTTCTTGATAATGATCCCAGTGCCCAGAAATTTCGTAAAGTTCTTTCTTGTTTATAAGAGGAGTTTTTATTTCGACATAATTCCGCTCAGTATGCTCAACTCGCCAGAAATTAATAAGTTCGTTTAAGATAATTACTCCATTTGGTAACCAATAAGGCATGCCAGGGGCTGTCTCGTGGAACATAAATAATCCAAGATCAGGTCCTAGTCTCTTGTGGTCTCTCTTCTTTGCTTCTTCGAGCATTTCTAAATATGTTTCTAGCTCCTTCTGGGTTGGAAAAGCCACCCCGTAAATTCTTTGTAGCATTTTGTTTTTTTCATTACCGCGCCAATAAGCCCCAGCGATAGACGTAAGCTTGAAAGCGCCGATCTCTTTCGTAGTTTTAACGTGAGGGCCTTTGCAGAGATCAGTGAAGCTATTCATGCGGTAAAAAGAAACCGTTTTTTCACCTTGGTTCATAAGATCCTGAATCAGATCTGCTTTATAGATTTGATTATTTTTTTTGGTTTCTTGCAGGGCTTCGATTGCCGGGATTTCAGCTTTTTCAAAAGTATAACCCTTTTTTACAATTGCTTTCATTTTTTCTTCGATCAAGGGAAGATCCTCGGGGATTAATGTTCTGGGAAGGTCAAAATCATAGTAGAAGCCGTTTTCAATGGCTGGTCCGATTGCTAGCTTTGCTTCCGGAAACATTTCTAAAACTGCCGCCGCCATAACATGACTTAAACTGTGTCTCATTGTTTCTACATTTTTGTCTGACATAAATCCTCCTTTTAATAAAAAAACGACCTAAATTGGGTCGTCAAGATCCGTCACCTGACGGACGGTTCCACTCGACTTCCCCGCGTTAGTCCCGATTGTAACATCGGGGACATTTCACGGGGCACTCTTTGGTCCATATACACCTGGGCTCCTGGGTGAGACTCGGAGGGTGGTGATGCCTCGTCATTGTCACAATATATTTAATATTCTAGCATAAAAAGAAATATCATTAAACAATAGATGAAAAAATAGTTGGAGCTGCTCAATAAATTATTAGATTGTTTCTCCAATGTTTTTCTCTATTCTAAACTTGTTCAGGTAACATATACTTTCTACCACCTATAATTGTGTCTACTCGACCTACTCGATCTTGTTTTATAACAATTCCAGAGCCATAATCTACGCCAACATAATCTCTCATATCTGACCGATAAACCTCTCTTTTCACAAATGGGCTTATTGTATCGTAATGAGTAGTTGCAACAATGATTAATCTTTCGTCTTCGTGTTTAGAGTGATAAAAACGAGCAAACCTAGAAAATATTGCAAGCGATCTTTGTAGTCGATCAGCAAGACCATCTGGGCCCTCAGCTCCTCTTTTTTCTCGTTCTTCTTTCTCCACATCCTCCTCGAAGGCAACCCAAAAACCCTTTCCTAGGCCTTCTCCGTCCTTGTCATATTTTTCTTTTAAAAATTGAACATAATCCCAGGATTCATCGAACATTTTTGGTTCTCGAATCAATGACATAGGTCGAGTTTCTTCGCCACCCTTTATATGTGGAGAGTTGTTCAGGACTTGACTCTGATCGAGGCCATACTCTCCCAGTATTTTGCGGGTTGTATCGAGAAAAATGTTGGAAGTCTCTAGACTTCTTTGTCCTTCTTGGTATTTTGTGTCACTACCAACAAAGAGGAATCGAACCTTTCCT
This sequence comes from Patescibacteria group bacterium, assembly GCA_028718325.1. Lineage (GTDB taxonomy): Bacteria > Patescibacteriota > CPR2 > UBA1875 > CAIMLA01 > JAQUMB01. The sequence goes on along the minus strand of JAQUMB010000001.1, from coordinate 17,986 downwards.
CTTTCTTCTTCGGGAACATTCTCTAGCTGTTTTCGGATAAAGTCTTCGTCGGCCCTTGCTTCTTTTTCTCGGGCTGTTTCTGTTAATTTCCCAGCCTGATCACTTTCTTTATCCCTTTCGTATTTACCGTGTCTTTGGAAAATTATCTCTGTTTCACCGGGACCTATCTCTCTTGGAGTTAAGTCACTTCTCTCAATATTTGGATGTTTCTCAGGGCTGGAGCCTTCACTAACTCTTACGTCTCCACCTGAGGCTTGGCCTGATCTCTCTAGTTCACTCATTCTGTGTCTCTCCTTTTTGGTTATTCTTTTGTTCCGCTAAATAATCCGCAGCTTCCTCTATCGACTTAAATTTTGGTACACCTTTTTTTGCCCAGGACTCGATAACGTTTCGATGGCCGAGAACTTGATCAAAATTGTCCGATTTTGCTCCTCCATCATAATTATTATTTTCTCTGTATTTGATATATTTTTTATGGGTAGTCCAATGAGGCAAAACGATAGCATCGGGTCTAAGCCAATTATTCGAGGCTCCCATAACCCAAAAACCAAGCTTTTTCGCTTGCACAGTGATAATATCACTTTGTGTGTCTACGCGTTTTATCACGTCGTTATTTTCAAGCCACCAGCCTGGTCTAGGATGGGCATTTGCGCCCTCCCAAAGCATATCGCCATCAATCCAATTTCTCACTTTCTGATGGTTAATATAGTGAGTTTTGCCTGCACCAGAGGGGGCTAGTATAAAAAAACCAGTTTCATGAACAATATATTCTTTAGAAAGTTTCTTAAAAAAATCAGTTCCGTCTGTAAAGATTAGAGGAACATCTAAATCGTACATATTTTTGATGGGTGTTTTTTCTAGCATATTGATATTCTATCTCATAAAAATTTATTTCTCTATTATTTCGTCGATTTTCTCATACAGAATATTTATGGTATTTGAATTGTTTATTACATAATCTGCTTTTTCTTTACAGTACGACAAATTTTGCGAATTTGTGCCATTCATTTCCTTCTCTTGTAATGTCCTGAAATCTTCAAAAGATAATATATCTTCGCCTTCTCGTCCGCGCTTTAGCATTCGGTCATAACGAATTTCTGCCGGAACGTCGACGAAGATTAATTTAAAGTCGGGGATAGAGTGAAAAAAATCAACCTCAGCTGGTTTTCGAACACTTGAAATAACTAATTTATCCAGATTTCCATATCGTTCAAATGCCATTTTGGCTAATATTTCAGCCCCATGTGCTTGGCCAAAGTCATTTGAAAAAGCAATCATATTATCACGGTTGATTCCTATGTTTTCCTTGCCCATCTCCTCACGTATTATGTCGGATAAAGACACATGAAAAAATCCTTTGCTCTCTATATATTTAGCAACGGTATCTTTGCCTGATGAATTTGTGCCTGAAATTCCTATGATCATTTTTCTTCTGGTGGGCGAAAGAGGACTCGAACCTCCACAAGATTGCTCTTACTACGACCTGAACGTAGCGCGTCTACCAGTTCCGCCATTCGCCCATATTTTTTAACCTCGGCCAGAGGCTGATCCGCCTTTGGCGGAAATTTCACCACGAGGGCAGTAACATAATATAATTATTATACATTTGAATTAAGGATTTGTCCTGACTAAAAAAACGACACCCAATGGATGTCGTTTTTTTTATAAACAAGGTTAATTCCACTTTCTCCAATCACCATAGAATTGCCAGTTTTGACATATCTCGCTACCTTTATAAACGTTCTGTTTAACCATATCACTAGCATTTCCTTCAATTGTCTTTAGTACGCCACCAGAGTAGGATCGGACCATCCCGACATGTCCATCATCTTGCCAGGGATGCCTAATTAGAATATCTCCAGGTTGGAAATCATAATTTCCACATTTAACTTGTTTAACAACTACATATCTTTTAAAGGCCGAATTCTCTAGTCTTGCCTGCATTTGTCCGGCGCCTGGTTCCTTTAAGGCTGGTTTATTTTGTATCTTAAAGTTTGTATTAGTATATACCCAAGATGCGAAGGCAGCACACCAAGGTTGACCACAAGAAAGTCCTCCAGCCGCTTCGTATTGTTTAACCTTAGCCCCACAATTTGAGCCTGATGGATCTTCTTTGGTACCGATTTGCGAAACGGCTTTGTTTTTTAAAGCTTCACCATCAACAGCCTTCGGAGCATAAATGTTTGTGACTTTTTTGGCTCCACACTTAATTCTATAAAGTTTATACTGCCACTTGGCTGGGGTCGTACCGGTTGCTGGAGCTATCATGGTTTGAGTCTTGTACAGATAGTAACCCGAAAGTCTGGCTGTGTAGTTTGTATATCCTTGCGAATTGCTTTTGCTGTCAGCAACAAATTTATACTTGGCATTATTTGTTTTGGTATAAAAACCAGGTATATGTCGCTCTAGGTTTGTATATCTCGGAGAACCTCCATTTATTTGATAATCAGGTATCAAAATAAAGTAATTTGCATTTGACCCTGTATTTTTGAATTGGACATAATGTTGGTTAACAATTAAAGCTTTTTTTGATGTGGCGGAAAAGGTGCCTAAGACGCAAGAACTTTTGCTGGCGGTACTAGCACCTTTCCAAAACAGAGCATTGTTATAAGTATTTTTGTCGGTTGAAGTCCTCCAAGGGGTAGATGTGCCAAAGGCATTATTGTTCACGGTTTCTTTTGCTGCGAGTGGTCCTGCTCCCATCTTAGCAAGTTCAGTAGTGTCATCTGGTGCCGTTACCCCTGCAGACACTTCTGGCTCTAGTGCTGGTTCCGGATCGCCTGCAACAGTTGTCGCTGCCCTTGAGTTATAAATTAAATAAATCCCCGGAATAGCCAGCGCTACAACAAGGATAGACAACATTACTAACGAAAATTTTGGTTTATTCTTAAGTCCTGGAGAAAACTTTTTTTTCTTAACATTCGTAGACTTCTTCTTTATTACAGAAGATTTTTTTACTGCCATGTGTCCCTCACTTTTTATTTTTATTCTTATGATAATTATGACATATAGTGAAAAAACAATGCAAGGGTTTTAAGAGAATAGAAAAGGGCGGGAGTGTGTATTGCTACACAATCCCGCCCTTAGGCGGTCGTTTATTGACCGCGGTAGGTCACATCAGTTCGTCAACGATTGCCCAGACGGAGTCTGTTTGAGCCGAGGAGAACCCCCTCAGCACTTTTGTGCCGCTGAAGGTGTAGAAAAAGGCTTTCATGAGCTTCTCTCTCTGGCTCTTGTTCAGCTGAGGCCAAACAGACCTCATACTGTCGAGGACACTCTGGACCTCGCTGAACTCAATGCCGAGGTTCTGCTCGGCCTTGGTCTGCAGATTCTGCAAATCTTGTGTAATCTGCAGAACGGCGACTGCTGGCTCGGGGTTAGAGGCTGGTGTCTTTGCCAGTTCCTCAACCTTTTGACCAACGACGTCGACCTTCTGGTCGACGGTCTTGATCTGCGTGGTGATGTCCTTGGTCTGCTTCTCAACCGTGTCAACACGGTTGAACGAGCTGAACGTCATGGCGATGGCGAAGACCGCCATGGCACCGACGATCACAACGGCCACGATGATGGCCACGATGGTCTTGGACTGGCGCATGACAGCCTCCTTGGGCGTGTGAAGATTATATGATCTAAAAAGGTACTTAACTTTTTTGTTACGGCTAATATAATATCACAAAACATTATATTTGTCAAGTGTTTTCTTAAGATATGGCAAATATGTTTAATTTGAGGAATGTGTGAGTAAACCTAATATGACTAAATAAAATAATGGTGGGCTCGTGCAGGATCGAACTGCAGACCTCCGCGATGTCAACGCGACGCTCTAACCAGCTGAGCTACGAGCCCAAAACAGCTTAAAGTGTAGCAAATATAAGCTTGATTTTCAAGGAAAAACTCTTGACATCTGCTTTGACAGGGCTCTTTGGGTTATGCTAATCTTAGATTATGAAGCACGGAGGGTTGCTTCTGAAATACATTGAGAGGAGGTGAAAAAAATGAATGAATGGTTAACCACAACCACAACTAGCGTTCGGGATTCGTTGTCAACTTCAGTTGGTTTTATTCCACGGGTTATCGCAGCCCTAGTTGTTATCTTGATTGGTGTGTTGGTAGCTTGGGCAGTAAAGACAGTTATCGTCAAAGCTTTAGGCTTCATCAAGGTCAAAAAATATACTGATTCAGTCGGCCTTGATAAAGTTTTCCCAACTGATATTGGGTTTGCCTCATTGCTAGGAGATATTGCACAGTGGACAATTATTATTGTTTTTTTGATTCCAGCCTTTGATATCCTTAATCTTGAAGCAGTAAACACAGTATTGGTCGGTATCCTACACTACATTCCTAATGTAGTGATTGCCGTTGTCATTATGTTGGTCGGTTTTGTTATCGCTGACCTAGCGGATAGAGTAGTGAGAACTACTGCTATTACTATCGGTACGAAAGCTTCAGACGTTCTTGGCACTATTGCCAAATGGGCAGTTGTTGTATTTGCGGCATTTGCAGCTTTGATCCAACTTGGGATTGCTGAAGATATGCTGTTGTCATTATGGCAGGGATTTATCTATTTCTTTGTCTTGGCTGGGGCTATTGCCTTTGGTCTTGGCGGAAAAGATGCAGCTGCTGATTTGATTGCAAGTCTTCGCAAACAGTTACCAAAGAAATAATATTTTTGTCTGGACAAAAATAGAAACAAAAAAAGTACCCTCCAAAGAGGGTACTTTTTAATATTTTTATTGTCGATAAAATTTAGCAGCGTCTTCTGGTGGAACGGGATTGATAACAACGCCGGTCCCTAGTTCTAATCCAGCCCAGATATTTGGTCGAGGCTCTAATTTCAGGTGCATGTGATAGTCCTCGCCGTTAGCAGAGTTATGGAAGAAATAATTATAGGCTGTATCTATCTGATCTAATTTCGCTAGAAGTACTTTGAGAGCAGTGGCCAAAGACTTTTTCTCTCCTACAGTCATTTCATTCATAGTTTTGAAGTGTCTCTTTGGCAAAAACCAGGCTCCATAAGGGAATTGACTGGCAAAGGGGGAGACCACAAAAAAATGTTCATTTTCCCAGATAACACGGCTTTTCCCCGTTTCTTTTTTGATAACATCGCAGTAAGGACAAGTCCCGTTTTCTACCTGATAGTTGCCGTAGCTTTGATATTCTTCCTTAATATCCGGAGGAAGAAGAGGAAGGGCAACAACTTGAGAATGAGCATGAGCGATTGACGCGCCCGCTTTTCCTCCCTCATTTTTGAACACAATCACATACCGGACACCTTTTATTTTGCTTAAGGTGTCAAACCGGTCTATATAGGTATCAATAATTTTTTCAATATGCTCAATCGATAATTCGTGAATTTCCTTATTATGTTCGGGGGTTTCAATCACAACCTCTTGCTTACCAAAAGCTCTCGGGTTGTCTTCGATCAAGGCGGGAAATTTATTGTTAATAACTAAGACATCCCAACCATTTTCATGGCTAGATGTTTTAGAAATGATAGACTCTTTTTCGATTTGGTCGGGACAAAAATGGCACAGAGTGACTTGATCTTCTTCCTTGATCAAAACTTTGTGTGGTCTCTTTGCTCTCTTGGGCGCCACAATTACATATTTTTCTTGAAAATAATCCTTTCGGATCTCTGATTTTTCCATAACCCTCCAAATATATATTAAAGTAAAAAACTAAAAGTAAAAAGTAGAAAGAGAATAATTAGATTAATTAACGCCAACTAACTCAGATTGATGGCGAAGGCATACAAGTAAAGGACAATATCATAGTATTTCAGCAAGTGAGATAGAGGAATGAAGCAGAGATTCTATGAATTTTGGGTAAACGTGATTTTTTGTTGCTAAATCTTGGTTGTAATTTGACAAAACTAAATTATAGAAATCGATCACCTCATGTATATTTGCCTCAATTGTATATTTATAACGATATGAAAGTACTAATCCGTTGAGTTTGTTAGTGTCGCTTGAATTAATCGTACTTTTTAAATCCTTGATATCCTCTACTACTAAGCCTAATCCTGTATCATTAATAAATTTTGCTTGAGTTTTATGATTCAAAGTAATGATTGGGAGACCAGACGCAATATATTCCATAACCTTATTTGCCAAAACCACGTCCAGGTGATCCTTATTTTTTTCATCATTAAACCCAGCCCAGCCAAAATCATATTGAGAAATTTCCTCTAACAATGCTTTTGTTGGTTTGCTGCCATGGAAATGGACATAATCGTTAGTTTCTGCTAGCTTGACATATTCTGGGACATCTCGAGTCGTATATATATGTAAGTGGATCTTTTGTTTTGCAATATTTTTAAACATTTCTAGCAAATCATAATGTCCGCCACTTCGAGTGGCATCTATTGTCCCCTCATAGATCAAATGCATTTCGCCATCTGTGTTTGATAGCTTTGGTAAAAGTTTTTTTGGGATAAGATCTTCCGGAACATAATTATTAAATGTAAGAGATGGTCCTTTTGACGGATATTTATTAATTACATATTCTGCCAGCCCTTCTGTAACATTTATCCTTGCATCCGCATATGTATTAGCGATTTTCTCACACTCCAGGGCTTTTTTCTGATTATATTCATCATGAGAAGAGTAAAGGGTTTTTCGCATACTTATGACATCGTGATTATCATGTATAATTGGAATTTTGATTTTATTTTTTGACATTAATTCTATAGCGCTGACAGTAAGATAATCCGGAGCATTGTGGCTATGAATGAGATCAAAATTATCCGATCTTATCAACTCGAGTAAACTGTCATCATCTAATCGGAGATGTATCATCTTATCAAATAATTCATCCCCATAACCGTATAGATCGGTTAAGGATCTTCCTGTATAACCAAAAGTCAGATTGTAATCTCCATGTTTCTTCAACCCAAGCGCATATTTGAGAGCCCTGATGCATGGCTGTTGTTCCAAAAATAAAATTTTCATATTTTCTCCTTTCCATAAAAAAATAAGCAATTTCTGCTGCTTTTTATTATTGCTTACTTTTGGTGGAGCTGGTGGGAGTCGAACCCACGTCCGAAAGAAAAATCAAAACGACTTTAGCAATTGTACTTGAAGTTGATAATTCGATTTATCAGTAAAAACTCCAAGAAAACCTGATAGACCTATTTCCTTAGTCTTAGTTCTGGCTTAGGAACGTCGCCAAAAAGCGTCTCGACATATATAACACCCAATCTTCACGATTCGAGCCTCATAAAGGTGGATGGCAGAAAGCAATTAAGCTACTGCTGGCGCAAAAGTGTTAATGCGGAAAGCATTAGCAATCTTGCTAGATAGTGTTTTTGCACTTATCAAGTGATTTTTTTGGTATCGCGTAAAAATCAAGCGCGAATTGCATCATTTTGATTTTAATGTACTTCCGTCGAAGCCTGACAGCCCCTCTTAGTGTTCAATAACTTTAGAATTATAGCACAAAAAGCAATAAAAATCAATATTTATTATTAGGGTGAAAAAGTTTTTAGCCTTTTGAGCAAGATAAATCCGACACTGAGTGGTAGCCAAAAGTTAAACCCCCTAAAGATAATGGCAATGGCTGTTGCTTGGATAGGAGATACCCCAAAAGATGTAAAGATTACTGCCATCGCCACTTCGACAACTCCAATTCCTTCTGGTTGCGGCGAGACAATTCTGGCCACTTCACCAAAAGCAAAACCGGCAATCAGAGCACCATAATGCAGGTGCAGCTCAAAAGCTTCGAATATAACAAATAGTGACAATATGTTGATCGCATACGCAACCAAGGCAAAAAGAAAGGTTATTAATAATTTTTTTCTGTTTTTAAGTACCAAAGTTGATGCTTCAGAGAGCTCAGTTGCAATTTTTTGAGCCCAGTCACTGGAAAGCCTAGTCTTTCTACGAAGAAGTTTTGTAATCCTCAGAGCAAAACTGTGAATCATATTTAAGATTTTTAGTGTAAATTTTGGATAGCGATGAGAAGTAAAAATCAAAATCCCAGGAATTACAGTAGGAAAAATAAAGATGATTGCCCCGATTACTTCATAATTATTCAAAAGATTGGCCCCCTTGAGATAAAATAAAGAAAATATCAAAATAAATGAGAATGCCATATAGCTCACTACCGTGGATATGACACTAGCTATAACTGCTTTAGGTGAGGACTCATTTCTTCTCACCGCATCGTCGGCGAATAAGATAGTACCCGTTTGACCACCTGTAGGAGCAAGAACATTTACAAATAGGGCCCCAAACACCAAGGGGAGTGTGTCAAAAAATTTTCTATCCATGTGGACTACTTTGAAGGCAGATCTAGTCATGAGGGTGATAATGCAATAGTAAAGAGCTTGGATTGCTAAAGCCAAAAGTAGCCAGCGCCAACTTCCTTGTGACAAGGCATTTATAAATTTATTAAATTCGTCGTGATGAGAAAAAATATACCAAGCAAAAATAGCGATTAGAAGTATAAAAATAATGTTTCTAATAAGATGTGATTTATGCTTCATTTGGCTGTTGCTCTAAGCTTAGACTGCTCTTGTATCGTTTGTTAAGTTTAGCCATAGTTATAAACTGAGCGATTACTTTGTAGAGAGGTAAAACCCTGGAAATCTGTCTTACCATTTTTATTTCACAATACCAGCCCTTAACGAGTCCGATCTTATCTGCTTTATTGACAACCCTTAAGTTTGGCAAATAAATTGATTGAAAGGTCGCTCCGCGATCAATAAATGATTTGTTCATCAATGTTTCTAGACCGAAGCCAACTTTTGGTTTGGACCAGATAAAAGGGTCTTTGAGTAACTCTTTCCTTATTGCCCGTTCACCACTGACCCAATCAATTCCCATTTTTTTCATATAACCAAAAGAGTTGCCTCTCAAGCTTAATGTCCAGTCAACTTTTCCGTTTATCACAGGTATAACTAATGCATTAATGCTTTTTGAAGTCAATCCAACCAAATCTGCATCTAACATCAAAACAATATCGTTTCTGGCTTTCTCGATGCCACGCTTTACGGAGAGAGTTTTCCCCAAATTTTTTTCATTCTCGATCAGAGTTACCTTATATTTTTTTACTACTTCAGAAGTTTTATCTTTGGAGCCGTCATTTACGACGATTACTTCATCAACCAAGGGGTGATTTTCGACAACGGACAAAACCTTGGCTATGCGAGGTTCTTCATTATAGGCGGCTATGATGACACTGACTTTTTGTTTCATGGTGTGACAAATCCTTTCGTTACTTGTATTATATAATAGCAAAGGTAATATATACTATGCGAATAGCAATTTTTACAGACACATATTTGCCGATTAGGGATGGGGTCGTTACGAGTATCGATCGTTTTACAAAGCTAATGGCTGATGATGGACATCAGATACTAATATTTTGTCCCAAGTGTGGTCGATACAAAGACAAACCGTATCCAAACATTACCATAAAACGGTATTTATCAGTTACTCCACCAACCTACAAAGACTACAAAGTAGCCTTGCCTTTTGTTTTGAACGTTACAAGTGATCTTAAGGAATTTAAACCAGATATAGTCCACATTCAGACTCCGTTAGGCATTGGCTGGATAGGCATCTGGGCTACAAAAATTCTTAAAATTAAAAATATTCAAACTTATCACACCTATATCCCAGATTTTTTAGTGTATTTGAAGCCAACTACCTTGTTTGGCATAAACAAGATTGCTTCATATATCAATTCTTCTAAACTTTTAAAAGCATTGATTGAAGCCGATATCTCGAAAGAAAAATATGGTTCAGCTAAATTTCAATCGTATATAGGACAAAGGATAAAGGAAATAACTGAAAAGGCTTCAAAGAATAGCAACGGAAGGTTTACAGAACGGTTTGGGCGTGACTACACGAGAGTCGTTTATAATCGAGCAGATCTGGTACTTACTCCTTCAAAGGCGATGAGAGACACATTAATTAGGCAAGGGGTTAAAACAAAGGTTGAGGTTTTAAGCAACGGTATTGATTATGACTTGTTTAAAAAGAAGAGTGATTATTCGATTCAGAATAGAATAATTCATATGGGGAGATTGGGTCATGAAAAAAATATTGAGGTTGTAATCCAAGCTTTTTCGATAGCTCATAAAAAGATTCCAAATCTTCGGCTTGATATCTTAGGTGATGGCCCGTCAAAAAAGTCGCTTCAGAGTTTAGTAAAAAACCTTAATTTAAGCAAAGAGATAAAATTTGGTGGGGCATATGATATCAATAAAATTTCTCAAGACCTTTGCGAATATGATTTTTTTGTCACAGCCAGCACGATAGAAACTCAAGGTCTTGTAGTATTAGAAACTATGGCTTCGGGGTTGCCAGTATTGGGGGTAAAAAAGCTTGCAATACCTGAAATAGTACTTGATGGCAAGAACGGATATATATCGAAACCCTTTGACGCCGAAGGAATGGCAAAAAACATATTAAAAATTCTTGAAGACGAAGATAGACTCAGAGAGTTTGGCAAAAAATCTTTAGCGATTGCAAAAGCGCACGAAATAAATAAATGCAAGGATCAGTTAATACGCTTTTATCGAAAAGTAGCAAAAAAATAATTTATTTATTCTTAAGTTCGCGTGACATTTCTCTATCTATGTCGCGTTTTTTTATGATTTCTCTTTTATCATGTACTTTTTTGCCGCGTGCAAGAGCAATCTCAATTTTGACTAAGCCATGGCTTAGATAAACTTTTGTCGGAACGAGTGTGAGACCTTCGGTCTGTACTTTCCCGAGAAGGTGGTCAACTTCTTTTTGGTTCAATAAAAGCTTCCTTGACCTAGTGGGTTCATCGTTATTTTTACTGGCTGGTTTATAAGGAGAGACATGAGCATTCAATAGCCAAATTCCTTCGTCTTTGACGGTAGCAAAAGCCTCATTAATACTAATATGGCCGGACTTTATTGACTTTACTTCTGGTCCGGTGAGTTGAATTCCCGCTTCATAGGTTTCGAGAAACTCATAGTTGTAGCGAGCTTTTCGATTGTCTGTTACTACTTTAATGTTGGCCATAACATGCTTAATTATACTATCAAACAAGCTAAAAAACGACTATAATAACCGTATGATTGAAGACAAAATAAGAAATGAAATTATCTCAAGGATTGAGACAAACTATCCTGGTGTAAAGATTTTTTCAAAAAACATCGAGATTACTCGTCCGGACAAACCGGAGTTTGGTGATTTTTCTACAAATATTTCATTCAGAATTGCAAGCCAACTAAAAAAGAAGCCGGATGAAGTAGCAAAAGAACTAGCCAAAGTAATGGGTGGGTGGAACAGACTTGAAAAGGCAGAAGCAATCAATGGTTTTTTGAATATTTTCTTAAAAAAAGCTATGTTTCATGACATTTTACAGCAGATCATAGACGAAAAAAAACAATACGGGAATAATGATCTTTGCAAGGGGAAAAAAGTACAAATAGAATTTATTTCGGCCAACCCGACAGGGCCATTGACCTTAGCTAATGGAAGAGGCGGTTTTGGTGGGGATGTTTTGGCAAATGTTTACGAAAAGGCAGGAGCGAAAGTAGAACGTGAATATTTAGTTAACGATGGCGGCAATCAAGTCAAAATATTAGGGGATTCAGTCCTCGTTGCTGCCGGATTTTCGAAAGAAGAAGAAGTCTATCGAGGAGACTATATTGATGAATGGGCCAAAAAAAATATTAGTAAAGTTAAGGAGCTATGCGATAAACCAAAGCAGTTAGGGCAAACTGTGGCTCAAGACATTTTGGACAATCAAATAAAAAAATCAGTCAGAAGGATGAAAATCAACTTTGACAACTGGTTCAGCGAACAGAAATTAATTGAAAGCGGCGAGGTAGAAAAAGCCTTGGCCGATTTCGAGAAAAAAGGCCTAACGTATGACAAAGATGGGGCAGTTTGGTTTAGAACTACCAAATTTGGTGACGATAAAGATCGAGTCCTGATCAAGGCCGATGGTGAAAATACCTATTTTGCTAATGATGTAGCTTATCATTGGGATAAATTTGCAGCTAGAAAATTCGATAAGGTGATAAATTTTTGGGGTGCCGATCATCATGGCTACATTGGTCGAATGCAAGCCGCAACAGAAGCAATGGGGTTTGATGGACAGCTTAAAATTGTTTTGATGCAGCTAGTTCGTTTGATCCAAGACGGCAAAGAGATCAGGATGTCTAAAAGGCTAGGGAACTACGTGACGATGGATGAACTCTTTGAAATGATTGGGGGGCCGGTGAACGAAGCGAGTGATGTGGCGAGATTCTTCTTTTTGTCGCGTGCCTTTAGCACCCATATGGATTTTGATCTTAATATGGCTAGAGAAAAAACAGAAAAAAACCCTGTCTTTTATGTCAAGTATGCTTATGCCAGATTGTCCGGTATCCTAAGAAATGCTGAAAAAATAAAGGTTGAGAAAGCAAACCTTTCTAAATTAGTTGCTCCAGAAGAAATTGAATTGATAGACGAGTTATCGCAATTAGAATCAATTGTCAGGAGTATTATCCTTTTTGATGATTACCCTGTTCATTTCTTGTCTTTCTATGTCCAAGATATCGCCACCAAGTTCCATAGCTTTTACGACAAATGTCGGGTTATAAATGAAGAAGACATTGAACTCACAGCGGCACGACTAAGTTTGGTCGAAGCGACAAAAATAGTCTTGCAAATTGTAATGGAAGATTTAATCGGAATTGAGGCACCTGAGAAAATGTGATGAAACGAAGCAGACGAAGATTATTAAGGAATAATAAAACCGCGCTTATTTTTTGCGCGGTTTTATTGATAATTGGGGCTATATTGTCGGTAGTTTTTATTCAACCTTGGCCAAAAGCCGGTAAGGCAAGCAAAAATAATAAAACAGAAGTATATGAATATGAACAATATTATGTTCCTATTAATCACTTTTCAGACAAAATTGATACCATATCTTTTGCTGAATTAAAAAACAAGTTAGCTAATGAATCAAATGAGGATGTTTATGTAAGTGCTGATGAAAGGGAAAATGTCAGAAAATTATTTAACTTGGACAACTTTCAGCCAAAAGTACAGTTTTTGGGGGATCAAGAGATTGTTAACTTAGTTGGCGAAAAGAGTAATCGCTTAGCAATTGTTCCTTTTCAAACTGCTGATTCACGAGTAAAAACTCTAAAAGTCGATAATAAGCTATTGTGGGACAAAACGGCCACAGATTATACATTGAAACTAAAGTTGAAAACCAGCGATAAATCAAAAGCTAGCAATGCATTTATACAGAATAAAATAACGCTTTTGACTAATGTTGGTGACGTTATTTTAGGTCGGCATGTGGCATACAAAATGCGAACGTATAATGATTATACCCATCCATGGCTGAAAATGGCTGATCTTCTTAAGAAAGGGGATATAACTTTTGCTGATTTGGAGACGCCGCTTTCAGATCGAGTTAGTCCTCCAGATGAAGGTATGAGTTTTATCGCTCCACAAAAATCGATTGCTGGACTAAAAATGGCTGGGGTTGATATCGTGGCTCTGGCAAACAACCACAGCACCAACTATGGCGTAAATGTTTTTAATGACACCCTAGAGTTATTAAAAAAAGAAGGAATCAGTTATGTCGGCGGAGGCATTAACTCGGAGGAGGCTTACAGGTCTTTATTTATTGAAAGAAACGGCCTGAAATGGGGTTTTGTCGACTTTAATTCGATAATAGGAGCCATTAACGCTACTGACGATTCGGCTGGTGTGGCTAAATTTGCGATCAAACCGTGGGCGGAAATCGACGACCAGACAGACATCGCAAGAATTAAAACCATGATCAAAGAAACAAAAAAGCAGGCCGATATTGTGGTAGCTGAATTTCATTGGGGAGTCGAGTATCAAGCCGATCCTATCCAATCGCAGGTCAACGTTGCCCATGCCGCAATGGAATCAGGAGCTGACTTGATAGTAGGGACTCACCCGCATGTTGTTCAAGGAGCTGAAAGCTATCAAGGAAAACCAATATTATACTCACTAGGGAATTTTATTTTTGACCAAGAGTGGTCGATGGAAACTAAGCAAGGTGTGGTGGCTGAGGCTTACTTTTATAGCAAAAAATTGGTTGACATCAGGCTTATCCCATATCAGATTGAGGATTATAATCAACCGGGATTAACGACAGAAGATCAATCAAATCAAATCCTAAACAGAATTTTTACAGCCTCGATTAGCAAAGAATTTCAAAACTGATAAATTACAAATTTTAGTCTATAATAGACGAGTGATGAAATCTGCATATAAAATTACAGGCGGAAAGCCAATAAAAGGGACAATTCGCTGTCTAGGAGCCAAAAATTTTGCAACCAAAGCTATGGTTGCTGCTTTGTTGACCCGAGAAAAGAGTGTCTTAACTAACGTTCCCGACATCGGTGATATCGACTTAACACTAGAAATGCTCACGGCGATAGGAGTAAAGGTTGAATATGACAAGAAGAAAAATAGTCTATTAATAGATCCTTCCGAAATAAAAACATCCAAAGTTCCATGTCCTGATTCTGGCAGTAATCGTATCCCTATATTGTTACTAAGCCCGCTTTTACACCGGTTTGGAAAAGCTGAGGTTCCAGTTCTGGGCGGTTGTAATATAGGCAAAAGGAATGTTGATTTTCACATAGAAGCAATTAGAAAATTTGGAGGGGTTATCAGGTGTGATGAGTCTGGATATACTGCATATGCAAAGAAAGGACTCAAATCAACACATATCACTTTGCCATATCCAAGTGTCGGGGCAACCGAAACTTGTTTATTCTTAAGCGTTTTAGCAAAAGGGACTACGGTTATCGAGAATACAGCCCTGGAGCCAGAAATTATTGCTTTGATTACTATGCTCAGATCTATGGGGGCGATTATTTTTACCTCTCCCGGTAGAACGATAAAGGTAGAAGGGATATCAAAATTACAAGGCACCAAGACAAAGATATCGGGAGATCGTATCGAAGGTGCCTCCTGGGCTTGTTTAGCCTGTGCCTCTGATGGTGAAATCATTGTAGAAGGAATCATCCCGGAAACTTTAGGGAATTTCCTTTCATATTATCAAAAGATTGGTGGAGGATTTGAATTGATCGATGAAGAAAAAATGAAATTTTATCGAAAAAGTAAATTGAGTTCCACCAACATTGAGACCGATGTTTATCCTGGGTTTTCAACTGATTGGCAACAACCATTTGCAATCCTTTTGACTCAAGCAGAAGGAACTTCAAAGATCCATGAAACTGTCTATGAACAAAGGTTTGGCTATCTGGAAGCACTTAATAAACTGGGAGCCAACACAACGTTGTCAACAAATTGCTTGGGCAATAAATGTCGATTCGAAGGCCAAAGCTTTAAACATAGCGCTATTATTAAAGGTCCAACTTTACTTAATGCACAAGGCGTTTTAGAAATACCCGATCTTCGGGCTGGACTAGCCTATCTGATCGCAGCAGCTATAGCAAAAGGTACTACGACATTGAAGGGCATAGAAATGCTAGAGAGGGGCTATGGTAACCTCCCTAATAGGCTTAGAAATATTTTAAAGATAGAAAAAGTTACGATATAACAATTTTTTAGATCGTTAATTTGTAAAGTTGACCATCAGCACTAACATATAGCGTTGAACCAACGACATAAACTCCGGATAAGTTATTGAATTTATCAGAAATCTGCTGACTGACAAATTTGCCGTTTGCGTCCAGGATAACAACCCGTTTCTTTGCAGGATCAGTAATATATAAACCATTGACACCTTCGTTGGCAAAAATTGTGTTTGGGTTGCTTAAGGTAAAGGGGAGATCAGTAATTGTGAAGTTTTGTTTTTTACCGGCTAAATATTTCACGACTTGCCCGTCATTTTCTAAAATATAGATGCTGCTATCTGTTGCCAAACCAGCGCCACCTTTTACATTACTGCCGTCGGTAATATAGTTTGTTCTTTTGGCATAACCTGTGCTAGTCTTTAATCTTTTGTAAACGATGCCATTGACTCCGTCCAGACTATAAATATTTGTCAGATAACTTGTCAGAGCGGTTGATTTTTCGACATCACCAGCCATATCCTGTTTGGCCATTTTTAGTTCTTTGGTGTCAAATTCATAAACACTGCTCTTTTCGGTGAAGAGGACCAAAACGCTACGTCTAGAGACAGCGGTTGCCGCAATAATCTTGCCATCAACTTGTGGCTTATCTATGGCCGTTGATACTTCACCACTAGCTGAACTAATAGCTGCGACAGAAGCGTTATCCTTATTAACTAAATATAGGGTCTGGGCAATAAGATATGGGCCAAAGGGATTAGAACCGACAATGTTTTTGGCATCAGAAAACGAATTTGGATTTATCCGTACCACGCCTTCAGCTTGATCTAATGAAGTTTCAATTTTGGCTAATAAATTTTTAGCATTACCACCAACATTTTTGTTGTTTACAAGACTGTTAGCAATTGTTTCAGCACTCCTCAGGGCTTCGGCCGCCTTTTGCTTTTCTCCGCTCGCGAGAGCACTTTTGCCTATATCATACTTGCTTTGTACCTCGGTCAAAGAAGCTTGAGCCTGTTTTAGATTCTTATTATTGTCTTTTCCTCTCCAGGTTAGAAAGACACCGGCGCCAACTAAGACAAGGACAATGATAGCTATGATTAATAGATTTTTTCTCTTTGTAGTTAGCTTGCTTGAAGTTTTTTTCAGCTTGTGTCCGAAATTTTTGGCAACTGAGAAGTCAACCTTTTCCAATTTAAGCCATTTGGGCTTATGATCTGATTCTTTGATAAATATCTCTTGGCTAGTTGCTTTTTTGGGTTTTTCAAAAATCGATTCATCGGATTCTTTGATTGCCAGATCATCTAAATCTTCCTTTGGTACGATTGATTCCTCTGTCTCGACTAGAACCTTTTCCTTTGGCTTCTTTTTAGCCCCATTCTGCGATCTAAAGTTTGTAATCAACTTCCCAGTCTGATGATAACCAAATAGAATAGGTGGGATAACAAAATCTTGGACTAGAGCGATAACTCCAAGCCAGGAAAAGGTTAAAATGGAAAAAACCTTTTTTATGAATGGAGCTGATGTATCGATCGCGTTTTGGACTGGTTTGTTTGGTTCTGAAATCCAAACTTCATCAGGCTGCTCTTCTAAAGTTTCATTAGAAGCAACCTCCGGAGTAATTGCCTCAAGGATTAAAATAGCATTTGGACTAACTTCACTAGAAGTACCTTCCACCAGGTCAGCCAGATGGCTAATCGCGACCTTTGGTTGAAATTCTAGAACGTATTTTTGTAATTCATCTTTAGAAATATGGAAGAATACACCGGGAGTGGCGATCACTACCTTGTCATTTTCTTGGAGTTCTCCGCTAGCTACATTTATGAAAGTCCGAAGCGGGTTAACAGTATCTCCGCCGAGATCATCGCTAATAAAGCTTGATTTTTCGCCTCGGTATAAATATGCTTCGGTTTTGCCAGCCTTTGTTATATGTAATGTAGTGCCGCTCAAAACAGCCAAGATTGCATTTAGGTTTTTGAGCCAGCTAGTGTTTCCCTGTTGAGTGGCTTCGCCAAGCTCTTCGTTGACCTTGGCTAAAGCTGTTTCAAAACTTGACAATGGATCTCGACTTAGGTCCTGATAATATTCACCATGAAAAGCATCTAAAATTAATTCAGTGATTTCCTGGGCATCACCGTTTGGAGCGTTGATATTTATAACAGCATAAATAGAGCCATGATTCCGTTCCTCAACATCCTGTGGGATATGCTCATATGTAATAGCAACGCCTTTGCTGCGACTGCCTCGTTTTGATTCAGTTAAAAGTTTTGCCGTTCTAACAATTAATTTTTTAGACATTTCACTTATTTATAGACTAAAACCTTTCAAAACTATAACATTTTTTATAAATTTCAACAACTTTTTACAAAAAGTTGAGGCCCGAAACACGTTAGTGCTCCGGGCCGTTTATCCCCCGAAAGGTCCCGCTCCTTTACCTTGAAGGAAAAGACAAAGCTTTTCTTTCTCAAGATAAATAAGGGCGAT